>NZ_JBBGZT010000027.1:761-1484 GCF_037572665.1 Sphingobacterium sp. MYb382 | reverse complement strand
AGGTACAGGTACATTGACCTATCAATGGTTTAGCAACACAAGTAATAGCACAACAGGAGGTACAGCTATTTCTGGCGCAACTTCAGCGAGCTATGCACCAGCAACAGACGTTGTAGGTACACAATACTACTACGTAGTTGTGGGCAGCGACTGTGGTGCAGCGGCTACATCAGCTGTTGCAGCCATCACGGTTAACAAACCAACAGCCATTACAAGTTCACCAGCTGAGGCTGTGTATTGTAAAGACGCAACAGCAACGGCCTTAACTGTAATTGCCGAAGGTACAGGTACATTGACCTATCAATGGTTTAGCAACACAAGTAATAGCACAACAGGAGGTACAGCTATTTCTGGCGAAACTTCAGCGAGCTATACACCAGCAACCGACGTTGTAGGTACACAATATTATTATGTTATTGTTCAAGGAGACTGTGGCGCAGACGTCCGTTCAACGCCTGTTGCCATAGTCGTGAACAAGCCGACCGTAGTGGTGACTTCACCTTCTAGTGCCATTTACTGTGAAGGTGTAAGTGCCGCTGCGCTATCGGTGATTGCCGATGGTAGAGGTACATTGACTTATCAATGGTATGTAAATACGTCAAACAGTGTACTTGGTGGCGTATTGATAGAAGGAGCTACAGCAGCTACTTATATACCAACGTCAACGAATGCAGGCATTAACTACTATTATGTGAAAGTGACAGGAACATGCGGTGAGACAGT
>NZ_JBBGZT010000027.1:0-741 GCF_037572665.1 Sphingobacterium sp. MYb382 | reverse complement strand
GGCAGCGACTGTGGTGCAGCGGCTACATCAGCTGTTGCAGCCATCACGGTTAACAAACCAACAGCCATTACAAGTTCACCAGCTGAGGCTGTGTATTGTAAAGACGCAACAGCAACGGCCTTAACTGTAATTGCCGAAGGTACAGGTACATTGACCTATCAATGGTTTAGCAACACAAGTAATAGCACAACAGGAGGTACAGCTATTTCTGGCGAAACTTCAGCGAGCTATACACCAGCAACCGACGTTGTAGGAACACAATACTACTATGTAGTTGTGGGCAGCGACTGTGGTGCAGCGGCTACATCAGCTGTTGCAGCCATCACGGTTAACAAACCAACAGCCATTACAAGTTCACCAGCTGAGGCTGTGTATTGTAAAGACGCAACAGCAACGGCCTTAACTGTAATTGCCGAAGGTACAGGTACATTGACCTATCAATGGTTTAGCAACACAAGTAATAGCACAACAGGAGGTACAGCTATTTCTGGCGAAACTTCAGCGAGCTATACACCAGCAACCGACGTTGTAGGTACACAATATTATTATGTTATTGTTCAAGGAGACTGTGGCGCAGACGTCCGTTCAACGCCTGTTGCCATAGTCGTGAACAAGCCGACCGTAGTGGTGACTTCACCTTCTAGTGCCATTTACTGTGAAGGTGTAAGTGCCGCTGCGCTATCGGTGATTGCCGATGGTAGAGGTACATTGACTTATCAATGGTATGTAAATACGTCAAAC
>NZ_JBBGZT010000026.1:163192-164755 GCF_037572665.1 Sphingobacterium sp. MYb382 | reverse complement strand
AGGCGAGCGCTTAGGTCCTGCAATCGGGATGTTAGGTTTCTCTATTGCTTTAGCGCTACCCTTTGTACTCTTTGCGGTATTCCCTTCTATGCTTAAATCCCTTCCTAAATCAGGTGGTTGGTTGAACAGCGTGAAGGTTGTATTGGGCTTCTTAGAACTTGCTTTAGCTTTAAAATTCTTATCAAACGTCGATCTGGCTTACCACTGGAACTGGTTAGACCGCGAAGTATTCTTGGCGTTATGGATTGTTATCTTCGCGATGATGGGCTTATACCTTATCGGTAAAATCAGCTTCTCGCATGATAGTCCCTTACCTTTCTTATCGGTACCACGTACGCTATTGGCAGTTGTTGTGTTCGCCTTTGTAATGTATATGATTCCTGGTATGTGGGGAGCGCCGTTGAAGTCTATTTCGGCTTTCCTTCCGCCTTCGGCAACACAAGATTTTGACCTTTCAGTCAGCAACTTTAGCCCTGCAGCACCGAGTGCAACAGCAGGAAAGACAAAGAAATATTACGATATTTTCCACGAACGTGGGACACCAAAAGGATTTGAGCCGTACTACGAATATGAGGAAGGACTAGCCGCAGCTAAAGAGCTAGGCAAGCCTGTTTTAATCGATTTTACAGGCTGGAACTGTGTGAACTGTCGCAAAATGGAAGCCAACGTATGGACTGATCCAAAAGTAGCATCGCTATTACGCAATGAATTTGTGATGGTGGAGTTGTTTGTTGATGACCGCACGCAATTGCAACCAGAAGAACAGTATGTATCAACCTATTCCGGTAAGAAAATTAAGACCATAGGTAATAAGAATAGTGATTTTCAAGCAGCTACATTTAATAGCAATTCACAGCCATTATATGTCATTGTAAATCCAAATGGCGACGTGTTACTACCTCCTAGTGGAGCGAACTACAATATCAGTAGCTATGCCGCCTATCTGCAAAAAGGAATTGACACATTCAAAGCTCAAAAACAAAACTAGACGCTAAACCAAAGAAATAAATGAAGACAATTAAAAATATTGCGGTATTAACTTCTGGAGGCGATGCTCCAGGAATGAATGCTGGTATACGGGCCGTTGTCCGTGCAGGAATCTACAACAACCTAAACGTTTTTGGTGTTAAAAGAGGCTACGACGGCCTTGTAAATGGCGAATTGATTCCTATGGATGCTAAATCTGTAGCAAACATCATCCAACGTGGAGGAACAATACTTAAGACGGCCAGAAGTGATGAATTCCGTACGGTAGAAGGAAGACAGAAAGCATACGACAATATTAAAAAATTAGGTATCGATGGCTTAGTAGTAATCGGTGGTGATGGAACTTTTACAGGTGCCTCAAAATTTATTGAAGAATTTGATATTCCAATTATTGGTATTCCAGGTACAATTGACAATGACTTGGCAGGAACAGACTTCACGATCGGCTACGATACAGCTATCAACACGGTAGTAGATGCTGTCGACAAAATTAGAGATACGGCAGAATCGCATGACCGTCTGTTTGTTGTTGAAGTGATGGGACGTGATTCAGGCTTAATCGCACTACGTTCAGGT
>NZ_JBBGZT010000026.1:0-163172 GCF_037572665.1 Sphingobacterium sp. MYb382 | reverse complement strand
CAGCTACATTTAATAGCAATTCACAGCCATTATATGTCATTGTAAATCCAAATGGCGACGTGTTACTACCTCCTAGTGGAGCGAACTACAATATCAGTAGCTATGCCGCCTATCTGCAAAAAGGAATTGACACATTCAAAGCTCAAAAACAAAACTAGACGCTAAACCAAAGAAATAAATGAAGACAATTAAAAATATTGCGGTATTAACTTCTGGAGGCGATGCTCCAGGAATGAATGCTGGTATACGGGCCGTTGTCCGTGCAGGAATCTACAACAACCTAAACGTTTTTGGTGTTAAAAGAGGCTACGACGGCCTTGTAAATGGCGAATTGATTCCTATGGATGCTAAATCTGTAGCAAACATCATCCAACGTGGAGGAACAATACTTAAGACGGCCAGAAGTGATGAATTCCGTACGGTAGAAGGAAGACAGAAAGCATACGACAATATTAAAAAATTAGGTATCGATGGCTTAGTAGTAATCGGTGGTGATGGAACTTTTACAGGTGCCTCAAAATTTATTGAAGAATTTGATATTCCAATTATTGGTATTCCAGGTACAATTGACAATGACTTGGCAGGAACAGACTTCACGATCGGCTACGATACAGCTATCAACACGGTAGTAGATGCTGTCGACAAAATTAGAGATACGGCAGAATCGCATGACCGTCTGTTTGTTGTTGAAGTGATGGGACGTGATTCAGGCTTAATCGCACTACGTTCAGGTATTAGTACAGGTGCTGAAGCCGTGTTAATTCCAGAAATCAATGTGGATTACGATGCTATCATGAAACGCCTAGACAAGACCCGTAAAAACAAAGCTTCTCGTATCGTTATTGTTGCCGAAGGTGACAAAGAAGGAGGACTTGTTGTTGCAGAAAAAATCCAAGAAAACTTCCCTCACTACGATGTCCGCCTTTCTATATTAGGCCATATCCAACGTGGAGGAAAGCCGACATGTATGGACCGTGTTCTTGCGAGCCGTTTAGGTGTTGCTTCCGTAGAAGCCCTAATTGAAGGTCGTAAAGGCGAGATGGCTGGTTTAATATGCGGTGAGGTTCATTTCACACCATTCAACAAAGCAATCAAGCATCTAGATGATATCAACGAAAACCTAACACGTATCGTTGAGATTTTATCGCTATAAAAAACTTTACAAATAAAAAAATCCCCTCCACACATAATATGGAGGGGATTTTTTTTCTGAAAACTTTAAGGAAAGCTTATATCCTTCAATTTTAAACCCTATTCAACGCCGAAGAAAACCAATTTATATGGATCGAGTAAAAAAGCAAGCCGTTTAGGTGTTGCTTCCGTAGAAGCCCTAATTGAAGGTCGTAAAGGCGAGATGGCTGGTTTAATATGTGGTGAGGTTCATTTCACCCCATTCAACAAAGCAATCAAGCATCTAGATGATATCAACGAAAACCTAACACGTATCGTTGAGATTTTATCGCTATAAAAGATATTGCAATAAAAAAATCCCCTCCACATATAAGATGGAGGGGATTTTTCATTAAGCTACTGAATAATTATTTCAATACTTCAGCTAGTTTTTTCTCTAATGCTTCACCACGTAGGTTAGATGCAACGATTTTACCTTCTGGGTCTAACAAGTAGTTTTGCGGAATACCTTTAATCGAGTAAAGCGCTACTACAGGAGAGCTCCAAAACTTCAAGTCAGAAACATGTTGCCATTGCTCCAATTTATCAGCATGAATAGCTTTCACCCAATCATCATGTTTACCTGGTCTGTCTAAAGAAACACCAAGAATAGTAAAGTTCTTTGATTTAAATTTATTGTAAGCAGCTACCACATGTGGGTTCTCTTGACGACAAGGGCCACACCAGCTAGCCCAAAAATCTACTAATACATATTTGCCACGTAAAGAAGAAAGACTCAATTCATTGCCTGCTGTATCTGGCAGGGTAAAATCTGGCGCCACAGCACCTTTAGCCACAACTTCTAAACCTGTAATTTTTGTCGCTAATGCTTTACCTAAAGCCGTACTTTTCAAAGCTGCTGGAAATGCATTAAACGCTGGTTTAGCAAAGTCAGTCAAATTTTCTGCTGAAACAAGCTCATTCAACACGGATAAAGCAACATAACTCGTTGAATTTTTCTTCACAAAATCCTCATTTAGTTTTTGTTGCTGCTCGTAAATTCCAGATGCTTTAGCACGTAGACCTCCTATAAACTCTTGATCTTGTTTTTTATCATCTGGTGCCGCTTGGTACTCTGCATCAATCGCTGCAAAACCATCGGTAATAGACTTCAAAGATCCTTTATATTTAGCAAAATCATTATTAATGACATTACCACTCACCACAGCTTTTGAAAAAGGTGTACCTTCTAATTTAATAACACCTTTAGATAAAAAGATATAATTCATTTCAGGGCGAGCACCACCACGCAACTCAGCCATTGACTTTCCTTCTTCAGAAAGCGTTAAAGTAGCTTGTACAGGCTCTGATACCGTACCTTGGTATTTAAATGCTCCACCAGTTATTGCTGCTGAATCCAGCACAGACTTTCCGTTATCTTGGTATTGAATAAAAACTTTTGCTTTCGGGTTTGTAACGCCCACTTTTGCGTTTAGGGTAAATGCTTCTTGTGCGAATAGCAAAGATGGCAGTACTCCTAAACCTAATAAGATTACCTTTTTCATTTGGATTAGATTTTTTCTAAATATATACGAGTATACGAATTAATTAACAAATTATTGTTGAACCTCAGCGAGATACAGGTGAAAATAAAAACAATAAAATGCATTAAACAGCTGTCAACAAACCACTTAGATAAAACATTTTCAACCTTCTATTTTGAAAATATTACACGATTTATAAACATCATTGCAGACTACCATCGACCACTAGCACCGCCGCCACCGAAACCACCGCCACCGAAACCGCCGAAGCCTCCTCCGCCACTACTTCCGCCGCCGAAGCCACCGCCAAAACCGCCACCTCCACCGTTGCCACCTCTACCCATATTATTGAGTAAGGTCCACCAGAAGATGTCGGAAGCTCCTTTTCCAGTCATGACACGACCTCCGCCATTACCATTGCCACCACCTTTATTTTTGGAAATAATAGATATAATGATAATAATTATAATGATACCGAAGATAATAGAACCAGCGCCGCCACCTTCTTCACGCTCCTTAGGATCGGCTTTATACTCTCCTTTGGTATACGAAATAATCGCATCTGTCGCTTTATCAAGACCTTTGTAGTAAGCCTTTTGACCAAAATAAGGCTTAATTTCATTTTGAATAATACGATAAGCGATAACATCAGGAAGAGCGCCTTCCATACCGTAACCGGTCTGAATTGTTACTGCACGATCATCTATGGCGGCCAGCAGAACAATACCATTATTATACTTCTTACCGCCGACGCCCCATTTTTTAGCTAAGCGTACCGCATAATCGCCCACCTCATAACCATCCGTTGTACGCACAAGGACTACAGCTATTTGGTTTGACGTACTATCTTCGAAAGCTAAAAGCTTAGCTTCTAAAGCTGAAATTTCGCCCTGACTTAAGGTGCCTGTATAATCCGAAACTAATCGATTTGGTGCCTCAGGAATAGACTGCGCACGGAGTCCAGAAAAAGCAACAAAAAAGGTCAGTAAAACAAATGTTACCTTCCAACTTTTCAATACGTTATTTTTCAATTTCTTTAAAATCATTAGTTCTCCCCAAAATAAATATCATCAGGCAACTCATTTACATCATCGGCCTTTCTTGGAAAATAATACTGCAAAGCATCTCCAATATGTTGAATACCGGAAATTAGCCCTTCCACCAAATCATCCTTTCTAAAACCTCCGAGCATTGCCTCTTTTGCTCTATCCCAAAAATCAGCCTCCACACGCTTATTAAGCTGACAATCGCCAATAATTGCTAAATGATGATCATCAACGGATATATAGATTAATACCCCATTTTGGAGAGCCGTTTTATGCATATCGAGCTTGTGAAAATACTTTACTGCAGCATCCAAAGGGCTAGGCTCCTTTAAACGGCGCTCAACAACCAGTCTAATTTCGCCAGAAGTCTTACCCTCAGCTACACTAATCGCTTGTACAATTTTATCTTGCTCTTCTGTAGAGAAAATTTCCATATGGTGAAAACAAAAAAGATGAACTCCAAGTGATTAAGCTGGAAGATTAGTCCTAATAGACTTCTCCATTTTAACCAGCCAAGACTCCATCTAAGCCAGAGATAAAGGCTACATATCCCGGCATGGCCGGGATATAAAACCTAAGAATTACTAAAATGCAACAGTCGGTGCCTTATCGGAACCTTCAGCTGCTTTGAAAGTACCTTTAGCTTTAAAGCCAAAAATACCGGCTACAATATTCTTTGGAAAACTTCTTACCGTTGTGTTATAATCCTGTACAGCTACGTTATATTCTCTACGTTCTGTCGAGATTCTATTCTCTGTACCTTCTAACTGTGCTTGCAATTCCTGAAAATTAGAATTTGCCTTCAAATCAGGGTAAGCCTCAACGCTCACCAATAAACGACCGATAGATTGTGATAATGCATCTTGCGTTTGTTGATAATTTGCAATAGACTCTTCCGTTAAGTTTGAAGGATCAACCGTTACAGAAGTTGCTTTAGCTCTTGCTTCCACTACGGCGGTTAAGGTCGACTCTTCATGCTTCGCAGCACCTTTAACCGTTGACACTAAATTCGGGATTAAATCGGCACGACGCTGATAAGCGTTTTCAACCTGAGCCCATTTACCTTTCACATTTTCATCTTTAGAAACCATGGTATTATAACCACATGAACTGAAAGATAAAGCAGTAAACAATCCGATAGCAGCAATTAATAATCTTTTCATATATTTTCTATTTATTTTTTAACGACTCTTCAATGCCCCCTATTCAACCTTTATAATACCTAACGATGGTTTAAATTGGTCTACTAGGCACTAACAATAACTTGTTATTCTATAAAAATAACAAAAATGTTTAATAATAAAAGAAGGCCGTCAAATGCTATGCCATATAGAAGGTCTTGCACACATTTGTTCAAATTATGTACCTTTGCCCTGTTTTGGGATAAAAACCCAGCCAGACGATATGCAAAAAGAAATTGAACTGGCTGTATCACCTGATTACATTCACGATACAGCATACATCAGCGCCCTTGGCGCCAAACAACTAAAAGTAGCAGAAAACCGTATTCAAGGGATACACATTCGCAAGCGGTCTATTGATGCCCGCAGTCGACAAGTCGTATACCGTATACGCGTTATTTTCTACATCGACGAGCCCTATTTCGCACCAAGCTATCAAGCTGCCATAGGCAATGTTAAAGAAGCTAAACCTGTCATCATTATTGGTGCTGGCCCTGCCGGCTTATTTGCTGCCTACCGATGCCTAGAACGTGGCCTTAAGCCTATCGTTCTCGAAAGAGGAAAGGCCGTACGTGACCGTCGTCGTGACTTGGCACGTATCAACAAAGAAGGATTTGTAAATCCAGAATCCAACTATTGCTTTGGTGAAGGTGGTGCAGGAACCTATTCCGATGGTAAGCTATATACACGCTCCGACAAAAGAGGCGATGTACAAAAAGTATTACAAATATTCGTACAACATGGCGCTACTGAAGATATTTTAGTCGATGCGCGCCCACATATCGGAACCAATAAATTGCCCCATATCATTGAAGATATGCGCAACACGATAATAGAATGTGGTGGAGAAATCCATTTTGACTGTCGTGTTGATGATATTATCGTACAATTTGATAAAGTTACCGGTGTAAAAACTGCCGATGGTCATACCCATAATGCAGACCAAGTCATTGTAGCGACAGGCCACTCTGCACGCGATATATTTTACTTATTCCGCAAGAAAGGATGGCTCACGGAAGCAAAACCTTTTGCATTGGGCGTACGTATTGAGCACCCACAAGAGATTATCGACCAAGCGCAGTATCACTGCAGCACAAGACATGAAAACCTCCCTCCAGCCTACTATAGCCTCGTTGAGCAGGTAGATGGCCGTGGCGTATTCTCTTTCTGTATGTGTCCGGGAGGTATTATTGCTCCCTGTGCAACAGACCATGACGAAATTGTCGTAAATGGCTGGTCACCTTCCAAGCGCAACAATCCGCATGCAAACTCAGGAACTGTCATTCAAATAAATCTTGAAGATGTACCACAAGCGTTGAATGACCCTTTTGCTTTATTAGACTTCCAGCAGCAGGTCGAGCAAGCGGCCTTCAGATATGGTGGTGGAAACCTCGTGGCGCCAGCACAGCGCATGGTAGACTTTGTACAAAGAAAAGTATCCAATAGCTTGCCTGAGAACTCCTACAAACCGGGAACAAGCAGCGTAAGCTTAGATGAGGTTTTACCAAACTTTGTGGCGAGTGCACTGCGTGGTGCATTGCCTGTGTTTGGAAAGAAAATGAAGGGTTACTATACGAATGAAGCCATTCTAGTAGGCGTTGAATCGAGAACTTCATCGCCAATTCGTATTCCACGCGACAAAGTAAGCTTGCAGCATCCGCAGATTGCCGGCCTTTACCCTTGTGGTGAAGGAGCTGGTTATGCTGGCGGAATTGTATCCGCAGCAATTGATGGAATGAATTGCGTAGACGCCATTCCTCAGTAGCCTATTTTTGTTGACTGAAAGCCAATGGGCTATACTTTTTTTGTGACAAAAACGATGTTGAATTTGCCAAAATGAATATTTAATATTAATTTTGTGTCAACAAAAGCGAAAGTAGCTCAGTTGGTAGAGCACAACCTTGCCAAGGTTGGGGTCGCGAGTTCGAATCTCGTCTTTCGCTCAAAAGGTCTTTGGAATTTCCAAAGACCTTTTTTTATGCACCTTAACCGTGTCCATCATCAATCACTAAATTACCAATATATACCCAACTTGTGGTATTCGACACGAATCACAACCGAGCCGTTTATAGGTTAGCTACCACAGAAAATACGAGCATAAAAAAAACGTTTGAGCATGACACCCAAACGCTTTTTACTATATTAAAATGGAAAACTATAAATTACACGGCTAAACCTTTTTCAACAAGGTCTTCTACATAGTTACGCACTACCTCGTTAGAGAAACGAGTCGTTACGTCGAAAGCAAAAGCATGCACCAATAATACGCGTGCAGACTCCTCACCAATACCACGAGCACGTAGATAGAAAAGTGCTTCGTCATCAAACTGCCCCATAGTACAACCATGTGAACATTTAACGTCATCAGCAAAGATTTCCAACTGTGGCTTCGCATAAACAGTAGACTTATCACCAATCAGCATATTGTTGTTTTGCTGGAAAGCATTTGTTTTTTGCGCATCTTCACGCACAAAAATCTTTCCGTTAAACACAGCTGTTGATTCTCCTTGTGGAATGTTTTTGTACCATTCGTAAGACTCACAGTGCGGCTTCATATGATCAACAACTGTATGATTATCCACAAACTGTTTGCCAGCTGTTAGGTTAATTCCATAAAGGTGTGACTCCACCTGCTCTGCATCTAAGCGAACGTTGATATTATTACGTACAAAAGATGCTCCTGGTAGGTTACAGTTGTAGTTATTATACAAACTGTGTTCCTCTTGGTATACTTCTGTATGCTGCGTATAGCTACTTGCTGCTTCCGCTACTTGCAAGAAGTAGTGTTGCATTTTCGCTCCT
This sequence comes from Sphingobacterium sp. MYb382, assembly GCF_037572665.1. Taxonomy (NCBI): domain Bacteria; kingdom Pseudomonadati; phylum Bacteroidota; class Sphingobacteriia; order Sphingobacteriales; family Sphingobacteriaceae; genus Sphingobacterium; species Sphingobacterium sp. MYb382. The sequence continues at coordinate 155,489 of NZ_JBBGZT010000026.1, read as the reverse complement.
TTTTGCACAACAATCTCCGTTACTTTATTATTCCAGTTTTGGGCTGCGCCATCACTCGTAATAAAGGACTCGATAATTTCTACTTCAGCATTTGGCTCTAGAACGATTAAGTTTCTAGTTTGCACAAAAAATGGCTGATCGCCAGTAGCAACATGAATAAGGTGAATAGGCTTTGACAACACTTTATTTGGAGCCAAAGAGATATAAACCCCTGCTGTTTGCAAAGCAGTATTCAACTGCACCAAAACGTTATCCGATTTGTCTGCATGTTGTGCATAATGCGCTTTAAAATTAGCTTCTTGTGAAGCTTCTTCAATAGGCTTCACCGTCAGTCCTGCTTCATCTTCCAAAGAAGAGAAAGCCAATACATATTGTCCATTAACCAATACAATGCGGTGAGCATCTAGGCCTTGAATATCGGCTTTATTAAGCTCTACATCATCAATCGCTACATCACTGTTTAACACGTAGTCCTTGTTTAACAAGGGATGTAGGTTGGTATATTTCCATTCTTCATTTTTTACCGTTGGAAAACCTTCTTGTTGAAAACGTGCAAATGCCTGCTGACGCAAAGCGATTACATCCGAGGACCCGGAAACGTTCTCTAACTCTTGAAAAGTAGAAACCAATTGTTGGTATAATGAATCTGCAACTATTGTACTCATAATGTTTGTTATCAATCTGTTATTAAATTTATCGTTGGATAAATCCATTAAACAGTTTGCGTATCATATTCTTTTAACCAATCGTAACCTTTTTCTTCTAACTCTAATGCGAGCTCTTTCGTACCTGTTTTAACGATACGACCGTTGTACAACACGTGTACAAAATCAGGAACGATATAGTCTAATAAACGTTGGTAGTGTGTGATGACAACAAAAGCATTGTCTTTAGAACGCAATTGGTTTACACCATTCGCCACAACGCGTAAAGCATCAATATCTAAACCTGAATCTGTCTCATCCAAAATCGATAATTTCGGGTTTAACATCGCCAATTGGAAGATCTCATTGCGTTTTTTCTCACCACCAGAGAAACCTTCATTCAACGAACGGTTTGCAAGGTTAGCAGAGAACTCTACTAATTGTTGTTTTTCTTTTACAGTCTTCAAGAATTCTTTAGCTTCCATTGGTGGTAAGCCTTTGTACTCGCGGATATCATTAACCGCAGTTTTCAAGAAGTTGATATTTGATACACCTGGAATTTCTACAGGGTACTGGAAAGCTAAGAACAAACCTTCGCGGGCACGATCTTCAGGAGAAAGATCCAATAGATCAACACCGTCTAAAATCGCCTCTCCATCTGTAACTTCGTAAGATTCACGACCTGCTAAAACGTTACCTAGCGTGCTTTTACCAGCTCCATTAGGTCCCATAATTGCGTGAACTTCTCCCGCTTTAATTTCAAGATTTAATCCTTTTAATATTTGTTTGTCTTCAACAGACGCATGTAAATTCTTAATACTTAACATCTTTATCTTTATTGGGCAGTAGGAAGCATACTTAATATCCTACGCTGTTATTATTGATTATCCTACAGATCCTTCTAAGGAAATGGCTAACAATTTCTGTGCTTCTACGGCAAACTCCATCGGCAACTGGTTTAGCACTTCTTTTGCATAACCGTTAACAATTAATCCGACAGCTTTCTCCGAATCAATACCGCGTTGGTTTAAATAGAAAACTTGGTCTTCACCAATTTTTGAAGTCGTCGCCTCATGCTCCAACATCGCACTTCTATTTTTACTCTCGATATATGGGAAAGTGTGCGCTCCACAACGATCTCCGATTAAAAGAGAATCACATTGTGTGAAGTTTCTAGCACGATCAGCATTAGGGCCGATACGCACCAAACCGCGGTAACTATTGTGACTTAAGCCAGCAGAAATACCTTTAGACACAATCTTAGAACGCGTGTGCTTACCTAAGTGAACCATTTTCGTTCCTGTATCTGCAATTTGCTTATTTCTTGTCAACGCAACGGAGTAGAACTCACCTACAGAATAGTCTCCTTTTAAGATAACACCTGGATATTTCCATGTGATAGCAGAACCAGTCTCTACTTGTGTCCAAGAAATCTTAGCACGATCGCCTTTACAGATACCACGTTTAGTAACGAAGTTGTAAATACCACCTATACCATCTTTATCTCCAGGATACCAGTTTTGTACCGTAGAATATTTGATTTCAGCATCTGTCTCTGCGATTAGTTCTACAACTGCAGCATGCAATTGGTTTTCATCACGCATCGGTGCTGTACATCCCTCTAGGTAGGAAACATAAGAACCTTCATCGGCAACAATAAGCGTACGCTCAAACTGCCCTGTATTCTGTGCATTGATACGGAAATACGTTGACAACTCCATTGGACATCTTACGCCTTTTGGAATGTAGACGAATGATCCATCGGAGAACACAGCAGAGTTTAATGCTGCATAGATGTTATCCGTTTGCGGAACAACCGTTCCTAAATATTTCTTTATTAAATCTGGATATTCTTGAACCGCTTCACCAAATGAACAGAAGATAACACCTTGCTCTTTTAATTTCTCACGGAAAGTGGTTTTCACAGAAACGGAGTCAAATACAGCATCAACAGCAACAACTCCAGCTAAAATTTTCTGCTCATCCAATGGAATTCCCAGCTTAGCGAAAGTCGCTAATAATTCTGGATCCACTTCGTCCATGCTTTCCAACTGCTTCTTAGCCTTCGGTGCAGCATAGTAAGATATCCCTTGAAAATCTACTTCTGGTGTTTTAAAATTTTGCCAAGCGGGCATTTTCATACTTAGAAAATGACGAAACGCTTTTAAACGCCATTCTAACAACCATTCTGGTTCGTTCTTTTTTGCGGAAATTAAACGAACAGTATCCTCGTTAAGGCCGATAGGGGCCACATCCATCTCAATATCAGTCGTAAAACCGTATTTATATTCTTCGAGCTCTAGCTCTTTTAGTAATTCGTCGTCTTTGGTACTCATTTCTCTTCCCCTTTAATTTTTCGGCGATTCCTACTCTATTTCGGACAACAAAGGTACGACATAATAGGCAATAAAACCCCATGTTTCACTACATTTCGCTCTGCTTTTGCGAAAAAATATGACAGTAGTCACTTATTTGGCGTTAAAAGCATTTGCCGTTTTTTTTATGACAATGTTATGATTCCTATATAAACAATTTATAAGTTTCTGCGTTTTATATAAAAAAAAGCTATAACCTCAGCTGTTGAGTGATGCGTTCCCTATGTTGGCCAAATAAAATTTTGTAGATTTACCATTTGTGAAATAAAAAACTTATTATCGATGCCATATCAACCTGACAAAACGGATTTAAAAATTTTAAAAATCTTACAAGAGAACGGTCGGGTGACTAATTTACAATTAGCATCCAGTATTGGGCTATCTCCTGCACCAACATTAGAACGCGTCCGCAAGCTAGAGAACTCTGGTTTCATCAAAAGCTACCATGCTTTTGTAGACGAAGAAAAATTGGGCTTGGGTATTAAGTCGTTTATCCAGATATCGTTGGATTTTCACACGCACAATGCTATTCCTGCATTTGTGGAGGCGGTGAAGGCCATTCCTGAAGTTACCGAGTGTCATCACGTTACGGGCAACTGTGATTTCATGCTTAAAGTATATGTTAAAGACATCAAAGCTTATGAGGGTGTAATCATGGAAAAAATTGCTAAAATCCCTTTTGTGAAGACATTCCAGACGATGATGATCATGTCTACGAGTAAAAAAGAGCCTATTGTACCACTAGAATATTAAGCATAATGAAGTAGCATGAGAGAAAATCAAGGACTGTATGAAGACTTTGCTATCATCCTTACCTGGCCTGACGCCACCATACGCGGCGATGAGAAGTGGATGATGTTTTTCAAAAAAATAGGACTCGTTAAAAATCTGAACTTTAAAGTCGGACATACGGGGGTTGTGATCGTGAAAAGAAAAACAGGCGAAATGCTGTTCTACGATTTTGGCCGCTATATCACGCCAAGAGGCTACGGAAGGGCTCGTTCTAAATTTTCGGACCCTCGCCTGAATATCAGCATGAAGGCAAAGATTGAGCATGATGAAATAGCTAATCTTTCTGATATTATTCATCACTTTGAGCAACTCAAAGACGCCATGTATGGCGATGGCATCCTCTATTTCTCCATTGCTACATCTATAAATTTTGAACAAGCCAAGCTTTACGGTGATGATTGTGTAGCACAAGGCACCTATCCTTATGGTGCTTTTGCCCGCAATAATAACAATTGCTCGCGCTTCATTACGCGGATGCTAATTCGTGCTTCGGAAAAATATACACGGCTTCACCGTATAAACTTTCCAGAGACGATCAAGGCAAGCCCCATCAGCAATGTGGTCAACGTAAACGAAGATCGCATGATATTTTCCTTTTGCCCTAAAATAGGACTTCAACGCTTTCGGATGAACCGCTGGCAATCATTTTTCTTTTTATTAAAAAAGCTAGGTGACAATATGTGGTCTTCAAAAGCAAGCTTGCTTCCGGAAGACGAGAGTATCGGTTGTATGGAATATGCCTCCAAGCCGATAAGCGTGCCCAAAGGAGCGCACTACCTTGGTGGTGTCGGTGATGGCGCTTGGTTTTATGTATCTGCTGGAATGGACGAGCTTCTTGTTATTAAACGATTCACCTCTAAAGGCGATTTAGAATACACAACCTTAGGCTCTCCAATAGAACCTATAGACTTAACGTCGCCATTCAAAGTGGACTACGATAGCCACCTCCTATTTACGCACATCCGACAAAACGGTCGTAAAATACGAGTCAACCATGTTCGTCAATTACCGAATCAGGAAAAACAGTATCCTAACTTAGAAGAGCGATACGCTTAAATTTTCCAATCTATTGTTTTTTTGCCTGCCGATTTCAAATAAATATTGGCTTGCGAGAAATGCTTACATCCATAAAATCCACGGTAAACGGATAAGGGGGATGGGTGCACAGATTTTAGCACAAGATGCTTGCTCTCATCAATGAGAGCGGTTTTCTTATGCGCATAACTCCCCCAAAGGATAAAAACCACCTGATCTAGCTTTTGAGAAACGGAACTTATAACCTCGTCGGTAAAGTTTTCCCATCCTTTTTTTTGATGGGAACCGGCCTCATGTGCGCGCACAGTTAACGTAGCATTTAATAGTAAAACACCTTGCATAGCCCAATTCGTCAAATCGCCCGATGAGGGATAAACAAAACCAGGAATATCAGTTAACAGCTCTGTATATATATTTTTTAACGAAGGCGGCAAGGCAATTCCCTCGGGCACAGAGAATGACAAACCATGTGCTTGTCCTACATTATGATAAGGATCTTGTCCAAGTATAACGACTTTCACATCATCAAAAGGCGTTAACCTAAACGCATTAAACACCAATTCTTCGGGTGGAAATACGGTATACTGCTCTCTTTCAGCACGCACAAATGTAGACAAGCGCTCCATATATTCTTTTGAAAATAAAGGCTGAAGTATAGGTTCCCAACTCGAATGATATTGATTTGTCATGTTACAAAATTACTATTTAATAAGTCATCTTTTCAAACCAACCTTTGTTGACTAACCGTAGGTAGTACTCGTTTAAGCTCTAATTGAGGGCTAAAATGAAACAACAAAGGTGCTTAACAAGCCATAGACTCTACCATCAAGTATTGCCAATGCAGCTAAATTTCGCTAACTTTGCGGAATAAATTGCTAGCATTAGAAAAAATTATGTCAAATATTGTTCGTATTATCCTGAGTAGCGTATTATTAGTAGGAACTGTTCTACTTTTTTGGTTTGGCCTTTGGGGCTGGGGTATTTTAGGTATCTTCATCAGTATTTTAGCTTGGGTTACTGTATTTTTTAATGAGAACATGCTTCTAGCACAATGGTTCTTACGTAAAGAGAATATGACTAAAGCAGCATATTGGTTAAACAACATTAAAAACTATGAAACGCAACTTATCAGTGCGCAACATGGTTATTACCACATGCTATTAGGGATTATAGAATCTCAAAAGGCGCCACTACAAGCAGAGAAATTCTTTAAGAAAGCATTGAGCTTGGGTTTACACATGGATCATAACGTAGCAATGGCTAAATTGAGCTTAGCAGGTGTAGCTATGGCGAAGCGTAATAAACGTGAGGCAGAAAAACTTCTTGCTGAAGCGAAAAAAGCAGATAAAAATAAATTACTTGCTGACCAGATTAAAATGATGAAAGATCAGATGGCCATGATGGACAAGCAACAATTTAGATATTCTAGATAATAAATAAAAAGAGGTTAATTTATAAATTAACCTCTTTTTGTATAAAATGACCTTCCTCTTCACTATCCTCAAAAACGAGTAAAAGCTTTGTCGCTTTTCGTTTCCCCCAGTTAGCAACCTTAAACGTTAAGGATACCGGTACTTCTTCTTCCAGCAAATAGTGTAAATAGTTCTGTCTTTCCTCTAATCGGATTTGTACCCTTCCCATTTTAATAAGAGCATAAAAGCTGCCTTTCCCTGCTGCATCAAACACCTGACTTGCGTAAGTGTTAAGCTTAAACTCGCGTGGCTTACGGCTATAAGAAATAAGAAACAAATCTACCGTCAAGCTATCGGTTTTCGGGTCGTGACGCACCGACTTTAGATCTACTTGGATATTATCGGTGAGTTGTTCGGTCGGCAAATCCTGCGCCTTAAGGCTACCCGTGCTGCCCAACAATAAGAACAGCACGCATACATACATCAGTTTATTCATTGTTCTAGCGTAGTCTATCGGCAGATTTAATTAGCTTCTCATCACTTTTAATGCCATTAAGCGCCATCACCAACAAGATAATTGCTACAGGTAAAAGGAAGAAACCAACACCAATGTTACTAGGCTTCAAGCTTAAAGAAATAGCCGATAAGCTGCTATTTGCCGAAGCATACAACCAAACAGCAAGTAACACCACAGAAACGATAGATGCCAATACACAAAGCTGCTGTAGCTTTCTATTTTTAAACAAAAAGATAATAAATAGCGGAAAAATAGCGACAAAAGCAGAGCCAATAGTTAACAGAACATTACTACTTTCCTGTACAGACTCGTTATTTACAGAAGAAAAAACTCCCGTTACAAAAATGCGTTTTCCCAGTCCCACTAAATCTATATAGTTCACAAATGGAAAAATAAAAAGACCAAGCAACACGAGCGCTGCGGCCAATAACCAAATCGATTGAATCCGTTGAATCATAAGCGTATTTTATAAAGATTATATGAACACAAATATACTATAAACAATATTAATCTCAATTTGATTGCAAGAAATCAACCATTTTATGTAAGCCTGCAAATACTTACCTTTGCTTGGTGGAAGACAAACTACAACGTTATTTTTTAGCATTAAGTTATGATGGGACAGCCTATCACGGGTGGCAGGTACAGCAAAATGCAGTATCCGTTCAGGAAAAGCTTAATATAGCCCTACAGAAGATTTTACGCACAGATATCGAGACTATTGGCGCAGGCAGAACCGATACAGGTGTACATGCAAAGTTGCTTTACGCACATTTTGATTGTGCCGTAGATGCAATACCTTCGTCAGATCGTTTTATGCATTCCTTGAATTCGCTACTACCCACAGATATCAGCGCATTAGCTTTATTTCCAGTAGCACCAGAGGCACATGCCCGATTTGATGCGACGGAACGGTCATACGAATACCATATTCACTTTCAGAAGGATCCTTTTTTGCAAAATAAATCGTGGCAAATCCGAGATTTGCCAGATGTGGAGCGCATGAACAAAGCGAGTCAATATTTGTTAGGCAAACAGGACTTTGGTTGTTTCTCCAAGTCACACACTCAAGTATTTACCAATATTTGCACTATCAAAAGAGCCGAATGGGTTCTGAATGAGGGTAAACTGGTATTTCACATCACCGCGGATCGTTTTTTACGAAACATGGTACGCGCCATTGTGGGTACTTTACTTGAAATAGGGCTCAAAGAAAAAGCTCCAGAAACAATCTTGGCTGTTATCCAAAGTCAAGACCGCGCACAGGCAGGCACCTCGGTTCCTGCACATGGATTATATTTAACAAAAGTTCTATATCCTTATATTTAAAGACGTTGAAAGATCAAAAAATAGCAGGCAAAACCTACGACAGCACCTTACTAAAACGCATGGCTCTTTATATGCAGCCTTATCGTTTGGTATTTTGGGCAGCCGTTGTATTAACGATTCTTTTAGCTGCTGTAGCTCCGGCATTGCCCCTATTAATTGAATATACCCTCGACAAGTATATCCTTAAATCAGACCCTACCGGATTGACGTGGATGCTTGTCGCAATGATAGCACTCCTATTTGGGCAAACGATTATCCGCTATTACCATACCTTGACGACCAACGTGCTCGGTCAAAATGTAATACGTGATATCCGTATACAGGTGTTCAACCACATCATCAATTTACGCCTTAAGTATTTCGACAATACCGCACTTGGAAAACTAATAACACGTACGATATCGGATTTAGAAACCATATCTAATATTTTTTCGCAAGGTTTAATTCAGATTATTGGCGATTTACTGCAACTGGTGGTAATCCTTGGCGTCATGTTCTATACCGACTGGAAGTTGACGCTCATTGTGTTGGTTCCGATGCCTTTAATGCTATGGGCTACTTTTATCTTTAAGGAAGCTATGAAATCGGCCTTTGTAGAAGTGCGTACTTGGGTATCCAATCTGAACACCTTCTTGCAGGAACATATCAGTGGGATGGCGATTATTCAATATTTTTCGCGCGAAGCGCAAGAAATGAAAAAATTTGACCATATCAATGCGAAGCATCGTGATGCCAACATCCGTGCGAACTGGTATTTTTCTATTTTCTTTCCTGTTTTGGAAGTCATTATGGCTATCTCCACGGGTTTACTCGTATGGTATGGGTCCAAACAAATACTTGCGAATTCCATCTCGCCAGGGGTTGTTGTAGCATTCTTACTCTACATCAATATGATCTTTCGCCCTATCCGAGAGCTTATCGATAAGTTCAACACCTTACAGATGGGAATGGTATCGGCTGAACGGATATTCGAGGTATTAGATACCGATGCTTTTACACCTAATTTGGGCGAGCATAAGCCGAAGACTGTAGCAGGAAAAATAGACTTTCAAGATGTATGGTTTGCTTATAATGACGAGAAATGGGTACTGAAGGATGTTAACTTCAGTGTGAAACCAGGAGAAACATTAGCACTCGTTGGTGCTACAGGGGCAGGAAAGTCATCAACCATCAACATCCTAAGTCGTTTTTATGAAATACAAAAGGGAAAAATTCTCCTAGATGGTATTGATATTCGTGATTATGAACTAAGCGCTCTACGCAACCATATCGGCGTCGTGCTGCAAGATGTATTCCTTTTCGCAGATAGCATAACAAACAATATCACACTACACGATCCTTCTATTAGTAAAGAACAAGTGGTAGAAGCAGCAAAAAAAGTGGGTGCTTACGACTTTATTATGCAGCTTCCTGGTGATTTCGACTTCCACGTACAAGAACGCGGAGCAACTTTATCTTCCGGACAAGCACAGCTTATTTCGTTTATTCGCGCTTTAGTACATAACCCAAGTATCTTAATCTTGGATGAGGCGACTTCTTCTATCGATACAGAGACAGAGTTGTTGATTCAACATGCTATTGATAATATCATGAGCGACCGCACGTCTATTGTTATTGCTCACCGTTTGTCAACCATTCAAAAGGCTGATAAGATTATTGTATTTGACAAAGGAGAGATTAAAGAGATGGGCACCCATTCTGAACTTCTAGCAACGGATGGTTACTACAAAAAACTTTACGACCTACAGTTCAACTCTTCGGGTATATAAAGAAGAAGACCATCCTGCAGCTGCGAGACGGTCTTCACGTGTAAAAAGGGAATTTGTGCCTAGCGAAACCATTATTCGTGCTCTCGAAAATATTCGCTAGGACTTAAGCTCTATCCTGACAGCTACCCCAGTAGCTGGTATACTTCATGCATATATGCTGCTTCATGCAGCGAGTTATAAAAGTTCTCCCACTCTTCTTGGGTGAATGTAAAAATCAATTCTTCTAAGGGCGTCTGCATCAGCGTACGCCACTCGCCATCGGGGAAAACAAAATATTCCTCGCGACCAATACGTTCTTCAACACGCGACATGAAACGCTGGTACTGTGCATCATTGAACGTCAATAAGTAGGAATTTTGCCATATATAATGCGTGCGACACTGCTTACAATAAGTAATCGTGGTAGCACCTTTAGCACTTAAAACTGTCGCTTTGCACATCTTATTTTTATTTAGAACAAATCTAAATAATAGAATTGGATATAAAAAATAAAAGGCAAACTTTTCAGCTTGCCTTTTATTATATTCTTTAGGAATGTTAGTTCAATCCTCTTTTTTTCATCAAATAAATCGGATCAGGATCTTTACCGCGGAATGTTCTGTACAATTCTGCTGGATTACCTGTACGTCCTTTTTCTAAGATATTCTTACGGAAAGAAGCCGCTGTACCTTCATCATACAATGACTTTTCTTTAAAGGCAGCAAAAGCATCTGAATCCAATACCTCTGCCCAGATGTAGCTGTAATAACCAGCTGAATATCCCCCAGAGAAGATATGTTGGAAATAGGTTGTTCTGTAACGCGGAATAATAGCATCAATCAAACCAATTTTCTTCATCTCATCAGCCTCAACAGCTTCAACGCCGTTAGCAATAGGGCTTGTGCGTGCATGGTAGGCCATATCTAAGAAGGAAGCTGCAACATACTCTACCGTTGCAAAGCCTTGACCGAAAGTTCCTGCTTTTTGCATTTTAGCAATTAATGAATCAGGGATAGCTTCTTTCGTTTGGTAATGTTTAGCATAGCTTTTCAATACTTCAGGATCAGCAGCCCAATTTTCCATTACTTGTGAAGGTAACTCAACAAAATCACGAGATACAGCTGTTCCCGCTAAGCTTCTGTAACGAACGTTAGACAACAAACCATGTAAAGCATGACCAAACTCATGGAAAAGCGTACTCGCCTCATCAAAAGTTAATAAAGCAGGTTGGTCGCCAATAGGTTTAGTGAAGTTACATACAATTGAAATAACAGGAGCTACACGTTTGCCATCTTTCATGCCTTGCGCACGGAATGAAGTCATCCACGCACCACTTCTTTTGGAATCACGTGGGAAGAAATCAGCATACAATAATCCTAAATGCGAACCATCTTTATCTTTCACTTCGTATACTTCAACTTCTGGATGGTAAGTAGGCACGTTGTTCAACGCGATAAACGTCAAACCGTATAATTTATTCGCGGTAGCGAAAGCGCCTTCACGAACAGCAGATAAGCTAAAATAAGGCTTAATCTCATCCTCATTCAACGCAAATTTTGCTTTACGGATTTTCTCTTGATAGTATCTCCAGTCGTAAGGAGCTAATTTAAAATCTCCTTTATCTGCTGCGATTTCTTTATCAATCTCTGCTGCTTCAACTTTCGCTTTCGCTAAAGCTGGCGTCCATATTTTATTTAATAAAGCATAAACATTGTTAGGATTTTCTGCCATAGACTCTTCTAAAACATAAGCAGCATGCGATGGATAGCCCAACAGTTTAGCTTTTTCTAAGCGTAAATTAACAATCTTCTTAACAACCTCTTTGTTGTCGAAGTCATTACCGTTATTACCACGCATTTGGTAAGCATTCCAAATTTTTTCGCGCAACTCACGGTTGCTAGCGTACTGTAAGAAAGGCATTACAGAAGGGTTTTTCAAGGTGAATACCCATTTTCCTTCTTGTCCTTTTTGCTTAGCTTCGTCAGCAGCAGCTTGCTTAACACCTTCTGGTAAACCCGCTAAATCAGCTTCTTTATCAACAACCAATGAATAAGCATTAGTTTCTGCCAAGTTATTTTGACCAAATTGCTTACCCAATACAGACAACTCTGCATTTATTTTTTTCAACTTCTCTTTGTTCGTATCCGAAAGATTAGCACCGGCGCGAACGAAACCTTTATAGCTTTCATTCAACAATATAGCGTCTTGCGCATCAAGGCTTAAAGAAGTACGTTTTTCATATACACTTTTTACGCGTGCAAAAAGCTTATCATTCAAGAATATATCATCGTTATGTGCTGATAACATCGGTGCCAACTCTTTATCTAGCGCCTGCATAGAGTCCGTTGTATTTGCACCATTAACAGCACTAAAAACACTACCTATTTGAGACAATAAACCTCCGGCATTCTCTAAAGCAACAATCGTATTCGCAAAAGTTGGTTCTTCTGGATTGTTGATGATAGAATCGATTTCGCTATTATGCTGTTTTAAAGCTTCTTCAAAAGCTGGACGATAATGACTTACTTTGATTTTATCAAATGGAGGAACCTGAAAAGGTGTCTCATAAGCCAAAAGTAGCGGATTGTCTGTTGTTTGTGTTTTGTTTTGGCTCTGGCAACCGACCACGACTGCTGCAATTACCAAACAAAATGGTAAGAATTTCTTTTTATTCATTACTGCTTCAAGATATGTTTTCACTACAAATATAGGGATTACTGCCCGAAAAGTAGGATTGACCATTGGAAATCCCCCACAGGAGCTTTAAGTGTAGATTCTCAGCCTATAAATTATTGTAAAGCGATAAAAAAACAGATTAATGTCGACAATACCGACAAACCATAATCAACATATGCTCGAAATGTATTCCATTTTTACTTTTCAGCTTTTTCCAAACAAAAGAAGTAATCATCCCACTAAAATAACGTCCTGCATAAAAGCCGTTCAGGATATACCCAAAAAGCTTAATCCCCTTTAGACGAACCGAAGGGATTGATTAATTGTTGGCTTTATTTTTGAATGATATATAGAGCTCCTGTGCCTACGCTTGGCCCCATGGAGCGTTAAACTAAACTATGAAATCATGATTGGAATTATTGGTGGTGTCGGTCCACTAGCAGGCCTAGACATCATGGCTAAAATAATAGAAGAAACAAAAGCATCTAGAGATCAAGAGCATCTTCCCCTTTTACTTTCTTCACAGCCACATCTTATTGCAGATAGAACAGACTACCTATTAGGTCAGGTTGCTGAAAACCCTGCATATGCTATAATTGACCTTATCTTAGCCTTAGAAAAAGCGGGAGCAACAGTTGTTGCCATCCCTAGCAACACGGTACATGCCCCACGCATATTCGATGTGATTAAGAAAGGACTTGCTGATGCTAAAAGCCAAGTAAAACTATTACATATGATTGAAGAAACGGCAGCCTGCGTCAAAGAAACATACGGAAGCAACATACCTGTAGCCGTGTTGAGTAGCACCGTGACTAAAAATACGGGCATCTATCGTCATGCCTTAGCACAAAACGAAATTGAAAGCCTAGAACCTGATGAGCAACTACAAGCGAAAGTTCAAGATTGTATTTACGATGAGACCTACGGTATCAAAGTTACCTCTTACCCCGTAAGCAACCGTGCCCGACAAGAATTGATTCAGGCCATCACAGAGCTTAAGAAAGAAGGTGCTAAGGCTGTAGTTTTAGGATGTAGAGCACTTCACTTGGCCATTCCTGAGAAAGAGAATGACGGCTTACCTATTATTGATCCCAGCCGTATACTTGCAAAGGCCCTAATAAGAGCTATTGACCCAAGTAAACTGCGCTAGGTTAAACCATCGGCCCAGAAAGCACTCTATACTATATAGCCTTACGGCGAAGTATAAGAATTTATCAAATTAGTATTTATGAAAAAGAACATTTTTAAGTTTATCGGACTATTTATTGCATTGCTAGGTTTTAACTCCTTACTTATGGCGCAAAACACTATTTTAAAACAAGATGTTTCTATCTTTCCAAAACCAAAAGAGGGATATAAACAGATGGTTATTGAAGTTCCGCATTCCAATCAGGATGTAAACAAGAAAATTGAGCTTTCCATCGGTAAGATGATGGAGGTAGATAAATGCAACCTGCATATATTGGGAGGCCAGCTAGAGAAAAAGCCATTGCAAGGTTGGGGATATGACTATTATGAGTTTAGCTCCAAAGGGCAAGCGGCAAGTACGTTAATGGGCTGCCCAGACAATGAGAAAGTTTGGAAATTCGTTTCTGCGGCTCCTAAGTTGGTTGATTACAATGGTCGTTTACCAATTGTTGTTTACGTACCTGAGGGCTATGATGTTCAATTCAGAATATTCAAAGCGGAGGATGATGTTTATCGTGCGAGCGAAGTCAAACAAAAGAAATAACAAAAAGAACATAAAAAAAATAGGCTTCACAAAATGTGAAGCCTATTTTTTTATCTATAAATCAATGCTTATTGGAATTTTTTCGCATTTACTTTACGCTCATTCTCTGTTAAGTAGATTTTACGTAAACGCATTGATTGTGGAGTTACCTCGATATACTCGTCAGCTTGGATATACTCCATACATTCCTCTAAAGAGAATTTGATAGCTGGCGCAATACGTGTGTTATCATCTGAACCAGATGCACGCATGTTTGTTAATTGTTTACCTTTCGTAACGTTGATTGTTAAATCGTTATCACGGATGTGCTCACCAAGGATTTGTCCTTCATAAACATCAACACCTGGATCAACGAAGAAACGACCACGGTCTTGTAACTTATCGATAGAGTAAGCTGTTGTAGAACCTGTATCTAAAGAGATCAATACACCTGCTAAACGACCAGGGATTGTACCTTTCCAAGGCTCGTAACCTTTCAAACGGTGTGCCATTACAGCTTCACCAGCTGTTGCTGTCAACACGTTGTTACGTAAACCAATGATACCACGAGAAGGGATAGAGAACTCTAAGTGTTGCATGTCGCCTTTAGCTTCCATGATCAACAACTCACCTTTACGTTGCGTTACTAACTCGATTACTTTACCAGAAACTTCACCCGGTACATCAACTACTAACTCTTCGATAGGCTCACATTTAACACCGTCAATTTCTTTAACGATTACTTGTGGCTGACCTACTTGAAGCTCGTAACCTTCACGACGCATTGTTTCAATTAAAACAGATAAGTGAAGAATACCACGACCATATACTAACCAAGCATCAGGAGATTCTGTAGGAACAACACGTAATGCTAAGTTTTTCTCTAATTCTTTCTGTAAACGGTCATAGATGTTACGTGAAGTAACCAATTTACCTTCTTTACCGAAGAATGGAGAGTTGTTGATGGTGAACAACATGTTCATTGTAGGCTCATCAATGCTGATAACCTCTAATTGCTCAGGGTTTTCGAAATCAGCAATTGTATCACCAATATCAAAACCTTCAATACCAACTACAGCACAGATATCACCTGCATGAACTTCAGGAACTTTCACACGACCTAAGCCTTCGAAAATCTGTAATTCTTTAACACGAGATTTAACAACTTTACCATCACGTTTCATTAAAGAAACAGGTTGGTTTTCTTTGATAGTTCCACGTGCGATACGACCGATAGCGATACGACCTACGAAAGTAGAATAATCTAAAGATGTTACTTGTAACTGTAGAGTACCTTCAGATACTGCTGGAGCAGGAATGTGCTCAATAATTGCGTCTAACAAATCAGTGAAGTCTGTTGTTGGATTTTTCCAATCTGTAGACATCCATCCTTGTTTAGAAGAACCGTAAAGAACTGGGAAGTCCAATTGCTCTTCAGTAGCGCCTAAGTTGAAGAATAAGTCGAATACACTCTCGTACACCTCATCAGGACGACAGTTTTCTTTATCTACTTTATTAACAACAACAATTGGTTTAATACCTAAGGCTAAAGCTTTACCTGTTACGAAGCGCGTTTGCGGCATCGGTCCTTCGAAGGCATCTACCAATAATACAACACCATCAGCCATTTTCAATACACGCTCTACCTCACCACCGAAATCGGCGTGACCAGGCGTATCAATGATATTGATTTTAACGTCTTTATACTTAACGGAAACGTTCTTTGATACAATAGTGATACCACGCTCTCTTTCAAGATCATTATTATCCAAAATTAGCTCACCCGCACTTTCGTTTTCTCTAAACTGATTCGTGAAGTATAAGATTTTGTCAACTAGGGTTGTTTTACCGTGGTCAACGTGTGCGATAATCGCGATGTTTCTAATATTTTGCATTGAGCGCTAATGTATTATAAAAAATAAGAGGTGCAAAGATAATAATTTCGCCCCTCTTATTTTTAATTTTATATTATTATTTTATTACGTTTAATTCTTTACCTACTTTCGTAAAGGCCTGAATAGCTTTATCAAGGTGTGCTATATCATGCCCTGCGGATATTTGAACACGGATTCTGGCTTTCCCCTGAGGCACAACTGGATAGTAAAATCCAATCACATAAATTCCTTCTTCCAACATTTTTGATGCAAATTCTTGTGCTAATTTAGCATCATATAGCATAACTGGAACGATTGGATGGAACCCTGGCTTGATATCAAAGCCTGCTTCCGTCATCTTTTCACGGAAATAAAGCGTGTTATTTTCGAGTTTATCACGTAGTTCCGTGGTCTCACTCAACATATCCAATACCGCAACTGAAGCACCAGCAATACTAGGCGCTAAGGTGTTAGAAAATAAATAAGGACGCGAGCGCTGACGCAACATATCGATGATTTCTTTACGTCCAGCCGTAAAGCCTCCTGATGCACCACCAAGAGCTTTTCCTAAGGTACCTGTAATGATATCTACACGATCTATCACATTGAACAACTCATGCGTTCCACGACCTGTCTTACCAATAAATCCAGAACAGTGCGACTCATCAATCATCACCAAAGCCTCATACTTATCCGCGAGGTCACAAATTTTATCTAAAGGAGCAACCGAACCATCCATCGAAAAAGCACCGTCTGTAACAATAATTTTATGACGAGCACCGGATGCAGCTTGCAATTGCGCCTCCAAATCAGCCATATCACAATTCTTATAACGGAAACGCTGCGCTTTACACAAACGAACACCATCGATGATAGAAGCATGATTTAGCTCATCAGAGATAATAGCATCTTCAGCACCAAACAAAGGCTCAAACACACCGCCGTTAGCATCAAAAGCTGCTGCATAAAGAATAGTATCTTCTGTTCCTAGGAAAGTAGACAACTTACGCTCTAATGTTTTATGAATATCTTGTGTACCACAGATGAAGCGTACCGAAGACATCCCATAGCCATGCGTATCTATTGCATTTTTTGCAGCTTCAATAACTTTAGGGTTTGATGATAGTCCGAGGTAGTTGTTTGCACAGAAGTTAATCACTTCTTGGCCTGTGCTTACTTTGATATCTGCACCTTGTGGGGTCACAATAATGCGTTCTTGTTTGTATAAACCAGCTTCTTTAATAGCTGCTAGTTCTTTTTCTAATGCAGGTTTTAATGTCTTATACATAGCTTAAAAAAATCGCTTTTTAATATAAAAGCGCAAAATATTAAATTGTAAAATCGTAATCTCAGACAATCTTCGCCACAAAGATACAACTTACGAACCTCATTCCCCATTAGCACCTTCAAGAAAGTACGTTGACTTCTCTATTCGTAGCGTAACGATTCTACAGGATCTAACTTAGAGGCTTTAGAGGCAGGATAATACCCAGAGAGCATGCCCACACCTATACATACAGAGATACCTAAAAACATCCATCGCCATGGTATGATAAAGTCGGCTCCTAGCGCTAAGGCTAGCAGATTGCCTATGGTGATACCTAATAGTACACCCGCAATTCCACCTAAGAGACAGATAACAATTGCCTCAATCAGAAACTGCTTACGAATAACACTAGGCGTGGCTCCTATTGCTTTGCGTATACCGATTTCTCGCGTACGCTCTGTAACAGACACCAACATAATGTTCATTAAACCTATAGAAGCGCCAACAAGGGTGATAAAAGCGATAACAATAGCGCCCAGCGTCACATAGGTTAAATTTTGCATTAACATCTGAGCGACGGCATCGGATTTCAAAATCTCGAAATCATTGCTTTGCTTCGCATTTAAGCTTCTTACTTTACGCAAGGTAGCTATAGCCTCCCCTTCAGCAGCATCCATTTTATAAGGATCATTCGTCATCACAGTGATTACGAATGATGGATTTGCACCGCCCATCAACATACGACCGCGGGAAATAGGAATTATACACGTTTTATCAGACCCAAAACCGGCGCTAGAACCTTTACTTTCTAAAACACCAACAATGGTAAATCGCACGCCACCAATTGTGATATATTCACCTACCGGTTTTTTATTATTCTTAAAAAGCTTTGTCTTAACCTCCTGGCCAATAATAACTACTGGGTTAGCATTATCAATATCCTGACTGGTAAAATTACGACCATCACTCAACTTATAGCCAGTCGTTTGCAGATAATTCTCGTCAGCCCCTAATACACCAATATTTGGATTGGTTTTGTTCTCCATGTATTTCACGGTAGCTCCCCATGTCACATTAACGTTTAAGGACACCGTGGCACCGAAGTCATAATTTTCTTTGAAAGCTTGTGCGTTTGCATAGGTAATAGCAGGAAAAGCTTTAGGTCGATTTCCGGATCCACCAATCTGCACATTAATACCTCGATTTCGAATCGTAAAAGAATTGGAGCCCATAGACGAGAAGGAGTTCGTCAATGAACTTTGTATCGCATCAATAGAGGTTAACACGCCGATTAAAGCCATTATACCTATTGCAATAATTAAAGCAGTCAAGAAAGTGCGTAATTTATTGCTCACAATAGATTGCAGAGCAAGACGCACATTCTCGCTGTAGGACATGTTTACAGACATCGATAAATTCTTGTCACCAAATTAATCGAAAAATAACGAAAAACAAAATAGCTACGTTACTTTACTGCTGTCCACGTTTGGGTACGACCGATCAGTGAAAATCCAACATAGCCCCTTACACTCAGTTTATCACCGGAACGTGTCACGGAACATTTATACGTTTTACCACTCTTAGGGTCTGTAATGACACCTCCAGAAAATTCGTTATCATTTTTTGTTAGTCCACGAATAATCTCTAAACCAATTAACGGTTTATCTTTAAGGTCATCTTTACATTTAACACATTTATCATTTTCAGGCTTTTGAAGAAGTTCTAAAATCTTACCGTAATACTTACCATCAGACTTTTTATATACTTCAACAATAGATTTGGCTTGACCAGTTTCATCGTCTACAGTCTTCCATTTACCTACAATAACATCATTACCTTGCGCAAACACACCAAGCATCGCGAATAGGCCGACAACAGTTAACAAGATCTTTTTCATAACTTTAGCGTTTATATCTACTTAAAGATAGCAATATTTTTCTATGCCTGCATACTATTTATGCAATTCCTCTTAAAGATATAACCCATTGATAGCTACCAATTTTATTTATCCACAGAAAACTAATCGCATAAACTTTGGCATTTTTTTTGAATCCATAAAAGGGAGGATGAACGATTTACACTGGTACGGTAAACATCCTCAGGATACAATTGGACTTATTTATTTTATCGTTACACAAAAATAATCTGCTATGAGATTTATCATCAACTTATTTGTAACCGGAATTGTTATTGCATTAGCAACATACATTGTGCCTGGGGCACATGTTGCAGGTTTCGGATGGGCCATTATTACTGGCTTAGTAATTGGCTTCGTCAATGGTGTTTTTGGGAGTATTCTACGTCTATTCACCTTCCCATTAAACTGGTTAACATTTGGCTTAATCTCCTTTATCATTACCGTATTAATGATTCTATTAAGCGATAAAATTATGGGTAATAAGTTTGAAGTAGATGGTTTCTGGACAGCTTCACTATTTGCGATTGTGGTCGCTATCATTGACATGATTATCAATGAAATAATGACTTCTAAAAAATAAAAAAAAAGCATTCGAGCAATTACACTTGCTCGAATGCTTCAATAAAATCAACTAACTCTTTATAGCGAGGGTCTCCGAGCTTCTTACGTAACCGCTGTTTAGTCTTCTTCACCGCATCAGCACTAACACCAAGCAACTGGCCTATTTCACGTGAATTAAGTTTTAACTTCCACAATAGCACAACACGCATATTCCCCTCTGATAGTTCCGGAAAATCACGCTGAAGCGCTATATAAAAAGCTGAATATTCTAGCACAAAACGATGCTTAAAACGATCCCAGCTTTCTTCTGTAGACAAGTATGCGATAGGTTGTCTCCCGTCCCCCTTATGCTCGTCACGCATCATCGTTCCCGATAGAATCTTGCTTAGATAGACCCTAATGCCTACTTCGGTTTCTTTAGGCTCTTTCTCGACATCTTTAACAGCGGGTATATCTACCGTGCTAGCAATTGTTACTGAGGAAATATTCTTTTGATCATCGTCAGAATTGAACGCTGAAAGCCGTGCTGCTTCTTTGCGGTTACGAAAGGAGCGCCATACGAAAGCCAAGCTAACCAACACCAAAAAACTTATCACGAGAAGACCATAAAGCACTTGATTACGCACGTTGCTGTAACTAACTGTAGCCTTTCTTAAATCTTCATTTATAATTTCTTTTTCCGCACGCCATCGCGTTTGCTCATTTACGAGATCACCATCAAAAAGATTCACGGTATCCTTCATCGCAGCCAATAACCGACGTAACCTGACTTCCGATTTCTCATCGCCAGTTTTCATCGCTATTTTTAGTAGATGCTCATTCAACTCATTTCTATGTCCGACCAAACTTGCATGCCTATCAGCGAAAGGCTTAACAGCCATTAAATATCGACGAGCTTCCTCAAGCTGACCTTGATGAATGAGTAAATCAGCAAGTAGATTACTCGCAAAAAGCGTATTCAATTCCGCATTATTTTTCCGCGAAATCTCTACATCTTCTTTTAATAGCTCAATTGATCGTGCATAATCGCCTCTTTGCTTTTCCAATAAAGCAAAACTCCCTAGAATCTTAGCCTTACGCACCTGGTCATTGGCCTTCAACACATATTCCCAGGCTTTATCAAGATAGCCTTGGGACTCTTGATTATTACCCACGTTTAGGGCATACATACCTAAATTATCATAAATAGTAGCGAGCTCGAGGTCATCAACAGTGTAAGTTAGCGATTTAAGCAAAAACTTAATACCATTTTTATACTCATCAATACCTCCAAAAAAATAACCCAACTGTTTGTACACCTCCTCAGGAAAAACAGGAACCAATTTAGGGTTTCGATCTAAGATCAGCATCGCCTCCATCAAGTCGGGCATCGCTTCTGCGACCTTACGCATCCGGTAGTAATAATAGCCTCGTTGTGCTAGCGCAAAAACAATAATCTCCTCATCACCAAATGCTTTAGCCTCAACAATTGCTCGGCTAAACAAGTTGTCACTGGTTAGATTAACAGCATCTTGGATTTGGGCATAGTGCTTGGCTTCATTAATTTTGTGCGCAATAGAAGCTAAAGGACCTCCTGCGCTAATCTGAGCAGCCGATAGTTTTCCAACATGATCTTTTTTAAATGAATCAGCACTCTTCCGAAATTGTTCGGCAAAGACATCACGTGTAGATTGCGCATATAATTTTCCACGACCAATAGCCAATACATTCAGGATGGCATAGAAAACCATACACAAAATATAACGTCTTAATGATCGCTTTTGGTAAAACATGTAATTAGGATAATTTGATTCGCTTGTGACTTCGGGACAAAGGTAAAAAAAACGCCGCAAAAAAAGATGAAGTTTTATACCTCTATAAATATTGATGTTTAAACTAATAAATCACATCTATTTGATTTATAGATTGCTCTACACGACACAAATCGCTACTATCAAACAACTCGGTCTCTTGATAGCGACCAGCGATTGATAATTTTAACTGGCAACAGGCATCAACAAATGTTTGCATAACGATTTCTTCGGTATTATTTTGACCGGAGAGGTGGCCTAGAATAATATGCTTTAGTCTTTCTGTTTTATTCTCCTCAAGCAAACTTAGCGCCGCCGTATTGGAAAGATGCCCCCAACCGTCACTAATTCTATTTTTAAGGTAATAAGAATAGCGCCCCGTACGTAGCATCTCTATATCGTAATTACTTTCCAGAAGTAAAACATCAGCATGCTGAATGGCCTGTTTCACGTGATCGCATTCACGTCCAATATCCGTCAAGATGGCAATATTCAACATTCGGTCCGTTACGACGAAGCTACAAGGCTCTTTGGCGTCATGAAATTTAGGTACAGCATACACATCCAATTCTCCTACCGTTATCTTAGCATCGGCAGCAATAATATGTACGAGATGGTCGGGAAGATGTAAACGAGAACCTTTGTATGAGCCTGCAGTTAGGTAAACTGGTATTTGAAAACGCTTGCAAAAGACAGACAAACCACGAATATGGTCGGTATGTTCATGTGTAATGAAAATAGCATTAATGTTTTCTGGATTCAAGCCAAGTTTCTCCATACGCAGGAGCATATGCTTGGTATTGATGCCAACATCAATTAAAACAGCATCATCTCCCGATGACACATAGTAGCTATTCCCGTTACTTCCTGATGCAATGGCGCAATATTTCATTTTTATAAACTATTTTTATAGCTTAACATTCCGGCAAACTTAAAGGAACTTTAATAGCTAAACCGCCATCTGCCGTTTCTTTATACTTCACATTCATATCTTGAGCAGTCTCCCACATGGTGCTTACTACGGCATCAAGACTAACCTTAGCTTTATCTGGATTTGACGTCAATGCCAACTGTGCTGCCGTAATCGCTTTAATAGCTCCCATGGTATTACGCTCGATGCATGGAATTTGTACCAATCCACCGATCGGGTCACAAGTAAGCCCCAAATGATGCTCCATAGCAATCTCTGCGGCCATTAACACTTGCCTTTGCGAGCCGCCTAAGCACTCCGTCAAGGCTCCTGCCGCCATTGCTGAAGAGACACCGATTTCTGCTTGACATCCCCCCATAGCGGCTGATATGGTAGCTCCTTTTTTGAAAATAGAGCCAATTTCAGAAGCTGTCGCTATAAACTGAATAATCTTATCCGCTTTGTAAGCGTCATGAAAAGTTATATAATACTGTAAAACTGCCGGGATAACACCCGACGCTCCATTTGTGGGCGCTGTAACGACCCGACCAAAGGAAGCATTTTCCTCATTAACGGATAGCGCAAAACAACTCACCCAGTCCAGAATATAGCCAAAATCTTTCCCTCCTTCACGAATAGCCTGTACCCAGCTATCGTAATCGGTATATGAACGATCCTTCAAGAGGCGTTTATTCATTTTGGCGGCACGACGTTCTACATTCAACCCTCCGGGTAAAATACCAGGCGTATGACAACCTTTATAAATACAATCTTTTAGGGTATGAAAAATTTGCATCACCCCTTCTCTCGTTTGCTCTTCAGGTCGCCATGCGAGTTCATTTTCCATCACCAACTCAGAGATTTTCAATCCTGTACGCATACACCAAACCATAAGTTCCTGTGCTGTATCTACAGGGAAAGACAAATCGACCTCACTGAGGTGGCTTTCATTTTCATTTTCCTGCACGACAAAACCACCACCAATAGAGTAGTAGGTTTCGCTGACCGCTGTTCCGTCATTTAAAAAAGCTTGAAAGGTAACAGCATTAGGGTGAAATGGTAGGCTCTCGGTAAAAAGAAACAATAAATCATCGCTATAGCTGAAAGGGATTTTTTTGTCACCACCGAGAACGATTTCCTTGGTTGCTTTAATTGCATTGACCTTTGGCATCACTTGGTAGACATCAAAAGTAACAGGATCGTCACCACTTAAGCCCAACAAAACAGCGATATCTGTTCCGTGGCCCACACCTGTCTTTGCTAAAGATCCGTACAGCAAAATCTTAACCTCTTGAACATGGTCAAGCAAAGCCTTTTTTTGCAGCGACTCAACGAAACGTTGAGCGGCACGCCAAGGGCCTAAGGTATGCGAACTGGAAGGGCCGATACCGATCTTAAACATATCAAAAATAGAGATTTGTTCTTTTGCCATGAGGTGTAGTTTGAGTCCAACAAAAGTATTGTTTAAAGTCCAATTTGCTTCATTTTTACTCTTAATTTTTATGCACTAAACTTAGCAATTTCTTAAGAGTGACCATCTTTACTTAGCAATTTTATATTTCCGGCATTTTATACGGAAAACAGCAGGTTCCTAAGCACAAAAAAGGCCCCTAAAAAAGAGGCCTTTTAAATCGTGTGGTTTCTTTTACAAACCAGCGCCAGTTTTAAATTTTTTATTTATCGTTACCGACAATTTACCCGCCGCTTTTACCTGACCTAATAAAACTTTCAATGCAGCTTTCTGCATAAAAGCATCATTCTGGTAGGCAATAACTAATGACCCACTATCATTCACAGGCAAACTTGCTACCGCGTAAGGGTTGGTAAACATGAACGTAATCGTATGCTTATTTACCAATTTATCAATAAATTCTTTCGTAAGATCAGTCAAATCGGATTCACTACGTGGACGTGCTCTGTTATCATGAATAGCAAGTACAATCTGACGGTTTTTACGAATTTCTTTAACTAACTCTTTTAACTCATCTTCTGTTTCTTGTCCTGTGATGAAATAATCCGTCTTGTTTTGCAACTGAACGGCTAATCCTTTTTCAAAATCTTGCGGCGCAGTGATGCCGATTGATACAACAGCGGTAGGCTCCTGTTTATTGAATGTTTTAATCGCTTTATCAGATTTCAACACCGTTACCGAAGCATCAGCTAAACGCTGTACCAAAGATTGCGCAGAAGGACTATTTAAGTCTTGCACCAAGTTATTCAGATTAACAGGTCTGTAATAGTTTAATCCCAGCCAGTACTTAGCGGCCAACACACGCTTAACACGCTGATCCAATTCGGCTTGTTTAATACGTCCCGACTTGATAGCTTTCTCGACCAAATCAATGGCACGTGCACTATTTTCAGAGATTTCCAACAAATCGTGTCCCGCTTCGATCGCCATTACATCAGCCTCACCATTAGGAAAATGTTTCTTAACACCTTTCATATCCATAGCATCCGTCACGGTAAGTCCACGAAAGCCCAATTCGTTGCGTAAAAGATCAGTAACGACTTTACGCGAAATAGAAGATGGGATATTAGGTGTAGGATCTAAAGAAGGGATATTCATATGCGCAACCATTATCGCAGGAGCTCCAGCCTTGATAAGCTCACGGAAAGGAAAAATCTCTAAATCATCTAAACGTTTTTTCGAAAAATTTAATTGCGGTAAATCATGGTGCGAATCTACATCGGTGTCGCCATGTCCTGGAAAATGTTTCAAGGAAGCAATGATGCCACCGTCAACCATTCCATCCATATATGCTTTAGCTTTTGTTGCTACATTAAATTTGTCATCACCAAAAGATCGGTAATTAATAACCGGGTTTTTAGGGTTGTTATTGATATCAACAACAGGAGCAAAGTTAAAGTGCATACCGATACGTTCGAAGTCTTTAGCAACTTGACGCCCCATATCATAGATTAACTCATTATTCTGAATAGCTCCTAAAGTCATTTGATACGGAAACGAAGTCGTTGAATCAGGCAAACGCATACCTAATCCCCATTCACCATCAAAAGTAATCAATAGAGGAACTTTTGATACCTGCTGATATTTATTGAACATATCTGCATGACGTACTGGACCACCCTGAAAAACAACTAATCCGCCGAGTTGCTCCTTCTGAATTACCTGACCTACCGAATCAATATAAGCCTGACCCAGGTTGGTATGTGCACGCACCAAAAAAAGCTGAGCAATGCGTTCCTTAGGCGTTAAAGCATTAAACACAGAATCAACCCAAGTATTTTTACTATTTATAAAGTTAACGAAATCAGGCTTTTTCTGCGCATGAGCGCTAGCAAGTGTAGCAGAAAGTGCAAGAAGGGAGAACAGTTTTTTTATCATTTTAGTGTATTATAAGTCTTCTAAATAAGGGAAAAATAATTTACAATCCAAATTTTAGCGTTTTTTAAAATAAAACACGCATAAAATCGCATTACACTAAATTATACTTTTGCTCCAGCATCATGGCTAAATCGACTCCATTATTAATATCTCCGCTAGCCTCTCTTTTCCACAACATGTCGATAATCAGCAAAAGATACTCTGTTTCTAGTTCAGGGTTTTTATACCCTAATTCCGTAAAAGCTTTCAACAGAATAGGCTGCACGGGCTTCATAAACTGCTCATGCTGTTGCTTTGAAAAACTATTATGCCATAATCGTTCTTGAAGTTTCCAAAACAAAGGCTCTTCGGCTACAAGCTGGCTAGGCAAAAAAATCATGTTGCGCAACAAGCCTTTTGCATCCTTATAGGTCATCATACCACGGTGATGCATCAATACTCTGCGGTATCCAGCTTTAATAATATGCGCTAATAGGGCGTCCTTATTTCCGAAATGTTTAAAAATTAAAGCCTCCGAAACGCCTGCAGCTACCGATATCTCTTTCGTCGACGTATCTACGTAGCCGTTTTCAGCAAATAAAGAAAGTGCTACGCGCATTATCTTTTCTTTTCGACTTATCGTTCCTTCTCTCATTCGGTATTCATTTTCACAAAGATATTTATTTTTTCCGAAGCCTTAATTTCTAGCTGTTCTTTTACCATTTGGTAATAAATTCGTTATAAAACACTTTTATTTAAACAATTAAGTAACAACTCCTGTATATTAGGCCAGCCTAACCACCTAAAATGCAAAAAAACCAATTCCTCACAGTCTTTGCTGTGTTCATTCATTTTTGTTGTTTTTCTACATTCGCCCAAAGTCGGGTTGAAGGGAAGATATTAGATAAATTTTCTAACAACCCTATCGCCGGTGTGACGGTAAAATTTACGACTGAAAAAGATAGTCTACTACAGACAACAGCAACGGACACCTTGGGTCTTTTTTCATTTCAAGCTCCGCTAGGCAAATATCTGTTAAAATTAACAAATCTTGGTCATCAACCTGTAAGCAGACCGCTACATATCAACACGAAACAAACCCGTGTTTTGCAGTTTATGGAATCAAGTGACTTAGTAC
Source organism: Sphingobacterium sp. MYb382 (assembly GCF_037572665.1). Lineage (NCBI taxonomy): Bacteria > Pseudomonadati > Bacteroidota > Sphingobacteriia > Sphingobacteriales > Sphingobacteriaceae > Sphingobacterium > Sphingobacterium sp. MYb382. The sequence goes on along the minus strand of NZ_JBBGZT010000026.1, from coordinate 128,464 downwards.
TGGAAGAAATTGAAATAAAGGCTTCTCCTGCCGTAGCCATAAAAGGAGATACCACTGAATTTGATGCTAAGCGATTTTCAACACGAGAGTACGCTGCCGCAGATGAGCTTGTCGCTCAAATTCCAGGCGTAGAGATTGACGAAGAAGGCAATGTGAAAGCCCACGGAGAGAATGTCACTCGAATTATCATTGACGGCAAGCCTTTCTTCAGCACGGACCCACGCATAGCCTTAAAAACACTGCCTGCAGAAATGATAGACAAAATACAGCTCATTGATGAGAAATCGGAACAAGCGAACTTCTCAGGCTTTGACGATGGACAGCGCCGTAAAGTGATTAACATTGTCACCAAACCAGACCGCAAAAGGGGACTGTTTGGTAAAGCATCCGCAGGCTACGGGGATGACAATAAGTTTCAGCTCAACAGCTCCATGAACCGCTTTGACCAGGATGCTAAAATTGCAATAAACCTCATGGCCAACAATGTCAATGAAACAAACTTCGCCGAACAGGGACGTGGAGGCTACCGCCGAGGGAATAGCAACACCGAAAGAGGCCTCTCTGACACCTATGCTGGCGCAATAAATTACAACAACCTATTTCTTAATAAAAAGCTCGATGTGAGTGGCGATTACAATTTTCGATCTACAAATACGGCCGTAAATACCTTCTCGGAGATGGAATACCTCTTAGGAAACCGCGCAAACCAACAGCAAATCAGTGACCAAAACAGCCTCAATAAAGAGGTAGAGCATAAAGCAAATAGCCGTATACGCTGGAATATAGACTCGATTCAACGTGTTGATTTCAGCCCTAGCTTCACCTACAACTACTCCAACAGGGCGGGATTCAATACTAGCGAAACATCAAAAAATGAAAACGAATTGATAAACAAGTCATCCCGGGAGAATGAAAATAGGAATCAAAACTTACGCGTCGCTGCTGACTTTGGTTACTTCTACCGTTTTAAAAAAGTAGGCCGAACAGCTTCTATAAGTTTCTCGGGGAGCAAGAACTCCGATGATGCTACAGGTAAAAATCTAGCGTTGATAAATTATTATAAAGATGGGCTGTTAAGCCGTATCGACACCAATAATAATAAAAGTTTAACAAACGGATATGGATCGGGCTACAATACGCGCCTTTCCTTAACGGAGAACTTGACCGCCAATAGCCGCATACAATTCAATTACAGCTTCCGGAATACGATGAATTATTCGGACAGACAAACCTTTGAATTTCTAGCGGAAACAGGCCAACTGGGAGAACTTAATGAACGCTTGTCAAATGAATTTCGCAACGATTTCAAATTCCACCGTGGAGGGCTTTCGTTCACCTACAGCAAAAAAGATTCTTTACGTATTCAATTAGGGCTAAACTATCAGCATGGTTTACGCACCAACGACCGCACCTTTCCGATAAACCTATTAACCAAAGCTAACTTTGGCAGTCTGCATCCTGAGCTTACAATTGTCTATACTGTTGATCCCGAAAAACGCTGGGAGCTCAACTATAATGCAACAACGAATACGCCAAATATTTATCAGCTTCAAGATTATATAAACAACCAGAATGAGCTACGCATCAGTAATGGGAACCCAAATCTTAACCAAGAATACAGCCATAACGTCAAAATCCAATATAAGGATATCAAACGCTCAAATGGTCAAAATTTAAACGTCAATCTAGACTTTAGCTACACCAATGACAAAATTGTAAACTCTGTATTAACGACAGATACCGCCATGGTGCTCTTCGACGACGTGGTGCTGGGCGCAGGAGGTCAATATACAGTCCCAGTAAATGTTAATGGGGCATACAACGCTAGAATGTCTACCAGTTTTGGACTACCGATAAAACCATGGAAATTAAACTTGAATTTTAACAACAGCTTATATTACAACAGTAATTTCGCTATCCTTAATGAAGAATTTTTAAATGGGTATAGTTATGGGGTACAACAACGTGTAGGCATCAACACCAATATCAGTAAATTTTTGGTATCTGGCATCAACTATCGTATCAACTTAACCTTCACAAATAATCCCATTGCAAATAGTGAAACTTATAAGGTATACACGCATACGATAAATCACACCTTAAACTATGAGTTTTTAAATGGATTCGTCTTCAATTCTAGTTTATTATACAATTACAACAGTGGAATCCTAAATGCTTCCAGCATAAAAACAGTGCTGTGGAATGCTTCTTTTGGAAAAAGAATATTAAAGCGCAAAAATGCCGAATTAGCCATCAAAGCTTTTGACATATTCAATCAAGCACAGAATATAAACCGCCGAGTGACAGAGATCGCTATTACAAACACGATCTCTAACACCCTAGCACGTTACTTCATGCTATCTTTCAATTATGACTTACGCAATTTTGCGGACGCAAACAACAAGAGAAACCGCAACCAAAACCCTTAGCTTTCTTCGGACTCTTCCGCAACGGCATTTCTATAAAACAATGTGTACGGATCGGATGGATAAACGGTCGTATCTGGATTATGCTTGAACGGAATGGCTCGGTTAAATATTTCTTCGAGTGTTTCACGTAGAAAATTAACGAAAACTGTTTTTGTTGCTGCAAGGTACTCTCCTGCGAGATCTTGCCCTTTACTGTTGAATAAAGTCCCTTCTTCACGCATCTTGCGGGCTACATATAAATGAGGCTCCAAACCTTTGCGCTTTGTTATTTCCTCAAAAACATAAGCATAAAATAAGGTCTGTACCATCGCTTTATTCTCTGTATTGGCAGCAAAAACCTTATCAAGGTCTCTAAAGACAACAGAATCTCCCCCGGTTTTGTAATCTACAATTCGAGTTAAAACCTCTCCTTCCTCGGTCAATACTTCATCAACGCGGTCAATAATCCCATACAATTTTACTTGCTCTACTTTTCCGTCAACCTCAATAGGAAAATCCAAGACATAATCTTCATCGTTCTCCAATTCGATAATCCGAAAAGCTTTATATTTATGCATATCATACTCCAAATACATACGCACATACTCGCTAGCAATCTTCAGCATGATACGCTGCATACTATTTAAAGATGCTAAAGCAGCAGGCTCTATACGCTCCTCCTTTGCAATTTCCTGCAATACCAAGTCGTCGACTACCTTCACCTTATCCGCAAGCTTCTTTGTAGCGGTCCATTCTGTAACTCCTTTATAAGGCTTGAATACCGTTTCCATCACATTGTGAATGACCGTCCCGAGCTTATTCATCTCAAACTCCTGCGATATCGTCGGTGGTTCTTTAATCTCGGCTACATGTTTTAAGAAAAACTGCAATGGCGATTGTAAATAAGTCGTCAATGCTGTCGCTGATATTTTTTTGCGCTGCTGAATAAAAGTATTCCAGAGCTTATCCCATACGGCACCTTCTTTGGGAATTATTAATTCATCCGCCGGAGGCGAAAACCGAATCGCTTGCTGCTGCCGATGTACATGAAACTTGAGGTTACTCTCAAACATCAACTGCTTGACAAATCGACTTTCTTCACCGCTACTACTCTCGTCTACCAAGCTGTTATAGAAAACATGGACATCACCGCTATACTGCATATGTCTATAAAAAAGATAAGCCGAAAGAGCATCTTGATTTTCTAGCACCGGCAAATCATAGGCCTTACGAATGTTGCTCGGTAAGAACGTTGGTGAGTTGGAGGTCTTCGGCAATACGCCTTCATTGGCGCCTAAAATATAAACTTGATCAAAATTCAAACAGCGACTTTCCAACAAACCCATGATTTGTACCCCTCGTAATGGATCTCCTTCAATTGCGGAGTTTATCGGTGCTATAGCTTTTCGAATTAGACCTATCTGGAAGGTTATTGATGTTTCATTAATGCTGGTTAGCCCGAGATGCAGCTGATTCAACACCTTTTTTGTTTCCACCAACAGATTGTTTTCAATCTGCCCCATACGGTCTTGCGTAGCCATAGCCAGCAGCAAGGTATCCAGCACATGGATTAACGTAGGCACAAGCGACTCTTTGCTCACTAGCGGATTAAAAAAGTGCGGCAAAGCGGAGTTTTTAAACTGAATATCCAATAGCGGAATTTCAAACTGTTGCTTTTCTGCCATCGCTTTAAAAAACTTCGTCCGATCCTCAGCACTTACCGCTGTCGCGGGATGATTAACAAACGTTTCCACATATTGGAAAGGCAATTTTGCACGCTTCAAGTGGGAGATATCTTCCTGCACATTAAGCCATAAATCGATTAATCCGAAAAGTGGAGACTGCGTCAAAGGATAGCCTGTTGTAATATTGGCTGTAACTTCGGGAAGGCTTTGCAATAGTGAAACGAGTAGCCCTTCATCCGCCAATAAGATAGCGGCAGTTTTCTCGCTGTCTACCTGCGCGGCAAGCACATCGTGCAGCAATTTTGTTTGGCTTATCTTTCCGGAAGCAGCATACAAATCGATTGTTAAATCTCGACTTCCTATAAGGTTTGGTGCTTCGCCTAGCGCATTTTCTAGGCCTGTAACAAATAAATTGCGCCGAATAAAAAGCCCCGCTTCTTGTTGCTTATCGTCGAGGTAATAGGCGTCTGCATCAAAATAGAATAAGGCTCTTTCTTCCTCTTGCCAACGTTTGAACAACGTTGCCTCAGCCTTATTCAATGCATTAAAACCGACAAACAATATTTTTTTATACGGCGCTAAAAACGTTGGATTATCCACGGCTCCTTCCACCAAATTACGATAAAGCGTTGGGTAGTTCGTTTGCTTTTCGGCTTTCAATTTTTCTTTGAAAGCACGATACAGCGTAGGCATACGTCGCCATAGTTTTAAAAACCGCTGCTGTACACCTGTATGGCCATGAATACTGAAGGACTGCCAAAACTGCTTAATAAAATGTTGCTGCTCTTCCGTCAAATGTTGAAAAGCAATATCAATTTGTGTTGTATCATACAGTTCTGTAAACACCTCATCAATATTTACAAGCTCGTAATCCAACTGTCCAAAGTCACTCAAGATAACTTCAGCAATAGGATAAAACTCCTCGAGCGTTTCGGGTTCTGCCCCTTCAGCCCTCAGGAGTTCATTGTGTAGCTCAAAAAGGTAGAAAAACTGTCGCAAGGCAGTAGCCTCACCTGCTTGTGACGATTGCCCCACAAAAGATTGAATCGTAAAAAACTGGGGCGACCATATCGCTTTCCCGTAGACGGACGACAACTCCTTCTTTAGGTACGTAATTGGCCTTTTATTATTGAAAACAACAGCTACATCGGCCAAATCGTCTCCAAATCTATTTTTTATATCTTCCGCTACCAGGCGTAAAAAAGTCTTTTTCATTGCATTCATTCGTGTTAAACTACCGCTATTAGTTCATTAATCTTGGCATAGTAGAGGTAGCCTTTTACATTGGCATACCCCAGGTTCTGCAAGGCTTTTCGATAATTATCAACCTGCCATTTATGCTCTACATCATCCCCTTTGGTAAATTTAAAATCCAAGACAATGGTTTCGTCGGCACGTGTAAAAACCTTATCAGGACGTATCGTATCACCATTTTCGAGGATGATAGCCGCTTCATTCCATATTTTATAATCGCCCGTTAGCCAACCATTTATTTGTGGATGTTGCCAGATTTGCTGTATTTCTTTCAAAATGAAAGGTCGGTCTTCAGTATCTAAAACCCCTTCTTCAATATATTGATCTACAAGGGTATTTATCTCTTCTTCGGTGCTAAGCTGCGACATAATCTCGTGGGCTAACACGCCATACTGAGCGGCCTTCTCCAGCAGCAAAATACTGTTTACAGTTCTTTTTGCAGATTTATCAAAAGCATCCTGCAACTGCGTGGAAACAGGGTAATTGGTCAGCGTAATGGTGCTCTGCTGCACACGCTGTTGGTTAGCATGCCCATTATCTTCAGCTTGGGTAGTTAGTGTAGCAGCCAAAGGCTGGTCTATTAGAACAAGACCATTCTCCATCGGAAAAGGATTCTGTTCCTCTGCTAACACCTGATAAAGAAGATCGCTGATGTAGTCATTCTTCACCTCATAGCCTTTCACTTCGCCTGTTTTTTTATCGACTTCCTGCTTGAAAGAAGGTGCCGTAATATACAGGTGCTCCACCGCACGTGTTGTCGCTACATAAAAGGTGTTGAGCGCATCCATATAGTTAAAGAGCATTTCTTCAAAATACTGCTTATAGAAAATAGATTTACCCATGCTACTGTTGTACTTAACAGGTATTTTTCCCAATTGGGCAAATGGAGTACCAGCGACATCAATCCAGAAGTCACCATTCAACTTCCCATCAACATCCCAAGCGCAAAAAGGAATCATAACGACATCGTAGGCTAGCCCTTTCGACTTGTGAATGGTCGTTACTTCAATAGCATTCACCTTTCCGTTGGCCGGTAAAGATGCTTGAATACCGTCTTCTTCCCAAAAATTTAAAAACTGTGTAATGCCACGTTCTCCACCTTGCGAGAAGTTGTTGACCATATCTTTAAATGCCAAAATATAAGGGAGGTGTATATTTTCCTCGCTCGTCAAACCGTAGAGCTCTATCAGCTTCTCAACAACATGCACCAATGGTAATTTTTGTAACATTGACCAGCTTTCCAGAAGCTCCTGCGGCAGAATATCCTGCAGATCAGGCAGATTATTATTTTTAAACTGAAGCCAGAAGTCTGGATTAAACGTCTCTCCTGTCTGCAACAACTGGTATAGATAGGCCATTCGCGCACGATGAATCGTATGCTTATCCGATTGATAAACGAGGGCATGTAGCGTTTCTACCAACACTAAAATCGCATCATTAGACACTAAAGAGAGGGCATCACCCGAGATAACCTCGAAAGACATTCCTGTCTCATTTTTATAGGTCATCAACGCTTGGATAACAGCTTTCGCTTGTGCATTGCTACGCACTAATATTCCAATCTGGCGTGCCTCATAGCGCTCCTCTTGTAGCCACTCACCTATCTTTTTGGCCATAAGGTCTAAAGACTCTTCGACCACCTGATTACGGCGAAAGGAACCTGTAGCTACTGGAATATATTGAATTTCGATAGAGCCGGCACGCTCCGGATTGGCTTTTTTCTTCTCGGGTACCTGCTGCGCACTATTTTCATAGGCCTTAATTAGCATTCCATCATTGCCAGCTTCCTGCCACCAAGCCCAATCTTCGTCGCTTAAATTCTCCCGTACTTTAGCATTCAAAACGGCCTGCAACCGTTCGGGCATCTTATTAAACAGGTAATTGTTAAGCTCAATAATACGAGGTAAGCTACGGAAATTTGTTTCCAACGTTCCGTTTTCAATAAACTGACTTTGCTGTGCTGGACTTAAATGAAAGGCCTCCGTGACCTGCTGCTCCACTTGTTGCAATAAAATCCGCCAATCGCCATTTCGCCAGCGATAAATACTTTGCTTAACATCCCCAACAATCAAGTGCTCATTTAATTCTTGGCGCGCATTTCCCAAAGCATTGATGAGGAGCGGACTATAATTTTTCCACTGAATACGAGAGGTATCTTGAAACTCGTCAAACAGGAAGTAGTTATACCGGTTTCCTATTTTCTCCCAAATAAATGTAGGATCATTATGCTCGTCAAGGCCTAGTTTGTTCAACATTAACTGGGAGTCGGAGATTAATTGCGCCCCGTTTTCTTTACGCCAACGGCTTAACAAATCGCTCATCTCCTTCAGTAGTCGTAGATAATACAAATTATTTTGCACCGCTTGATATGCGATAAAAGTTGGGTAAAAAGCATACAGGTCGGCAATCTGTTTTAACACAGGCGCCAAGGCCTGTCTCAAATCTTCACGCACCGTTTTATCGGTCATGGTATAGGCATCATCGTCATCCATCAAAATGAGGAAGCGATCAAAATATTTCTGTAAGTCGGACGCCGAAAGCTTGCCCACGCGTGGATCGACCTTACTAGCACTTATTAATTTGTTGCGTGATTTCCCTTTAAGATCATCAGCACCAAGCTGAAAGCGCTTAAATGTCTCTATAAAAAGTTCAATTGTTGCTTGAAAGGTATCAAAAAATACCTGTGTCTTTTCCTGCACCTCACTATTCAGCAGGTTAAATACCTCCTGGGCATCAGCCATGCTCACCTCTGCATTAAACTCTTGAAAATTCTCCGTAAAGATCAATCCAGCGAGGCTCATCAGCTGCTGACGATAATTCCAATTCTCATTATTGGCGATTTTCTTTTCTGCAAATGCGATAATCCAATCCAACAAATCAGGTCGTTCATCGAGTGCCTGGTTTAGCATCACGGTCAATTCCTGCTTGACCTTATTGCTATTCATCTCAATTTTATAGGCCGCATCTAGGTTGAGCTCATAAGTAAAGCTACGGATTACCTTTTGCGAGAACCCATCGATGGTGCTGATAGTAAAGCGGCTATAATCGTGCAGAATACGGCGAAACACAGCGTATGCTTTTGTCTGCAATGTTTGGGCACCCCATTGTGGATGTTGCGCAAGCAACAAGGTTCTAAAATCTTCAATTTTACGATCTTGACTTCCGATGGCCAATCCTTCCAAAACGGAGAGAATACGTTCTTTCATCTCGGCAGTAGCCTTATTGGTAAAGGTCACAGCAAGGATTTCACGATAGCTATTCTCATTGGCTAACAGCAAAGTAATATAATGCAGGGTCAGGCTAAACGTTTTTCCGGAGCCTGCCGATGCTTTTAATATTTTTAAGGGAGCTTTTGGATGCATGACATAAATGTAAAAAATAAAATATGATTGGGGATGTACAAGTCTATAAAGGCCTGCATATCACGAAGAAGTATTCTACCGTCTATTTTAATTTTCATATTTAATTTATATCTTTGCGTCCCCTCTTGCACGAAGCACGGGGGATATGTTGAATACATAAAAAAAAGAAAACATGGCAACTAAAATCAGATTGCAAAGACACGGTAAAAAAGGAAAACCTTTTTACCACGTAGTAGTAGCGGACGCACGTGCACCACGTGATGGTAAATTCATCGAGCGTATCGGTTCTTACAATCCTAACACAAACCCTGCAACAGTTATTTTGGATTTTGACAAAGCTTTATCATGGGTGAACAATGGTGCTCAACCAACTGATACTGCACGTACTATCCTTTCTGACCAAGGTGTTCTTTACAAAAAACACTTACAAGGTGGTGTGAAAAAAGGTGCATTTGATGAGGCTAAAGCGGAAGAATTATTCGCAGCTTGGTCTGAAGGTAATGCAACTAGAGTAGCTAACAAAAAAGCTGGTTTAACTTCTACTAAAGAAGAAACTAAGAAAGTAGCATTAGCTGCTGAAGCGAAGAAAAAAGCAGATAGAGCAGCGGCAATCGCAGCGAAAAATGCTCCTGTTGCTGAAGTAGTAGAAGCTACAGAAAACACTGAAGCTGCTGAAAGCACTGAAGAAACTGAAGGATAATTAACTATTCATACAGATTCAAGAAAGCCGATTCCTGTTGGAATCGGCTTTCTCATTCCTACAGAAATACGTTGCTATTTAGATTTCATAGCATCCTAATTATCATTGCATAATGACCATAGAAGAAAGTTTTTATATTGGCTATATCACCAAAACAAGAGGACTAAAAGGAGAAATGCAGCTCTTCTTTGAGTTTGAAGACTACCTTGACTTAGACTTTGATGTCTTATTTGTTGAGATGAATAAGAAGCTCGTTCCTTATTTTGTAGATGGCCTTAAAATTCAGAAAAATAGTACAGCCTACTTAAACTTGGAGGATGTAGACCATATCGATAAAGCACAGCCTTTAATCAAGAAGAAGGTATACCTATCCTTAGATAAGATGCCTGAACGCGATCCTGATGATTTCCGTTACACCGATTTAGTGGGTTACTTAGTAATCGATGAGCAAGAAGGCGAAATTGGTGAGTTAATACATGTTCAGGAGATGCCGCAGCAATTTATGGCAACGGTAGCGTTTGAAGAAAAAGAACTTCTATTTCCGTTGAACGATGACTTAATCGTTGGTATTGACCCTGAAGAGCAAGTATTGGTGGTCAACCTACCGGAAGGACTGGTGGACTTGTACCGCGAGGTATAAAGGTCCTTAAGCCGACACACATCAGCCCCTTAGCTCCTCGTAGCCAAAGGTTTTGCTATACACGATTAAAAAGCGACTCAAAAGGTCGCTTTTATTTTGTTTTTATACTTCTATTAACGATATTAGCGGTCGCTTATAGAGAAAGGCAGAGGGACTAGACCCGCTGAAGCCTTAGCAACCTGACACTGGTCAAGGTGCTGCATTCTACTCCGAACATAAAAAATGGAGAAAGATAAGCTGAAGAAACACAATATCCTGTGCGTTTTCTCTAAGCCTAAAACCCAATATTTTATGAAGATCGTTGATCATATCAAGAACGCAAAAGGTAAGACATTATTTTCTTTTGAATTGCTACCTCCTGCAAAAGGGCAAGGAATACAAAGCATCTTTAAAACAATGGATGAACTTATGGAGTTTAAACCGCCATTTATCGATGTAACTTACCACCGCGAGGATTACCTATACAAACAGCATGACAGTGGATTGTTAGAGCGTGTAGCCTATAGAAAGCGCCCAGGAACGGTAGCTATTTGCGCGGCTATTATGAGTAAGTATAAAGTCGATGCTGTTCCGCATTTAATTTGTGGTGGTTTCACCAAAGAGGAAACAGAAAATGCTTTAATCGACCTCAACTTCTTGGGTATTGATAACGTATTGGTGCTACGTGGTGATGCGCGTAAAGGCGATGCCGACTTTATCCCGACGCCTGGAGGTCATGCTTTTGCGACCGACCTGCTACAACAGGTGGTCGATATGAATCAAGGTAAATACCTACACGAAGATATTGAGAGCTCCGAGAAGACTGATTTCTGTATCGGTGTTGCTGGCTATCCAGAGAAACACTTTGAGGCTCCCAACTTCAATACGGATTTCAAATGGTTAAAGAAGAAAGTAGAGATGGGCGCTGAGTTTATTGTTACACAGATGTTCTATAATGTCGAGAAATATAAGGAGTTCGTCAACAAATGTCGAGAGAACGATATTCATGTTCCTATTATTCCAGGACTTAAACCGCTAACCACCAAAAAACAACTTATCGCCCTTCCTAAAATCTTCCATTTGGACATTCCAGAAGAACTGAGTGAGGCTGTTGATGCGTGCAAGACCAATGCTGATGTACGCAAAGTAGGTGAAGACTGGTTAGTACAGCAGTGTAAGGAACTGATAGAATTTGGAGCTCCTGTTTTACACTTCTATACGATGAGTAACCCTGGTCCTACTAAAAAGATTGTTGAACGCTTAGCTTAAAAAATAAAAAAGTCCGAGCTTGCTCGGACTTTTACATTAAATAAACCTTCTAGGATCGCCGCTTGTTGTTCCCCCATAAACAACAAAAGGAGCCTGCTTAAGATGAGAAAAACAGACTCCTGGATAAGAAAGGTTTCTACTATAGTTTTTCTAACGTTTGGTATACTTTTAACAGGGCACGTGGAACGTGGAAACAACCTTTCCATTTTCCACCTTTTAAGTTTAATAATGGTTCTCCTTGACGATTTAAATAGCCGTACCATTCGCCATACTGCGGATCTGAATACCGGTTAAAGGTGTAATCATCGAGCTTTAAAAACCAGGCCTTACAGCGTTCATCTCCCGTATAGGCATAAGCTTTAGCCATACAAACTAAGGCTTCAACATGCACCCACCACAACTTTTGATCCCACTCCAACTGCTGTACAGGTCTATTTAAAATATCCATAAAATAGAAAATCCCGCCATGCTCTTTATCCCACCCATAGTCTAAAGCACGCAGCGCAATTTCCACACAGCGATTCATCAGTACCTTATCCTTACGCCGTTCGGCCAAATCCATCATAAACCACATTGCTTCAATGGTATGCCCTGGATTCACTAAGCGTCCTTCAAAAGTGTCGGAAAAAGAACCATCAAGGTTTACACTTTCCATGATGAGGCCCGTTTCTTCTTGATAGAAAACCGTCATCACTTCATGGATAACATCATCAATTAACGTGTCGACCGTTGTTGAACCAACAATATGTTCTAATTCTAAAGAGAGGTTACTCAGAATCATCGGCAACGAGAAGCCTTTAAGATTGCGTGTGCCAGGATATGCTTTGGTATATTTTCCCTTCGGGTTATGCTGGCGTTCTAAAATACGTTCGAAAGTTTTAAGCGCTACTGCGCCATACTCTTCTTTTCCTGTAATTTTATATAATGCACCAAGGCCCATACTTGCAAAACAGTCTGAAAAAATATTATAGGCCTGCACGAGCGGTTTTCCCGCTCTATCCAAAGCAAAATACCAGTCGCCATTTTCATCCCTTCCATTTTTCAGCATAAAATCAGCACCATGAATAGCCATATCTTTCCAAGATGCGCGAGCTTCCACTTGATCATATAAGGTAGACATCGTCCATATTTGTCTTCCTTGCAACCACATAAATTTATCGGTATCGTATACCGATCCATCGCGGTCTAGGCAGGTAAGAAATCCCCCCAACTCTTTATCTATAGAATGTTTTTCCCAAAAAGGAACGACATTATCCAGCAACTCCCTTTTATATCGTTCTGCAACTTCCTTCATCTCTACCATACTATTTCAATGTTTCTAAATATTCTTTATATCGGTTATACAAATGGCCTGCCTGCAGATAAGCAGATTGCGGACTCATAAAATGTGAAAATTCAAAGGTTATGGCTTTATCGTATCCCACCTTACGGGCCGCTTCCAGCTTGAGGCGTAATTTTTCAAATTTGATAGGCAAAAACTTAATCGGCATATCGCGGTCGAAAGACTCCGCATTGGTCCAGCACTGCATCCCATAGCGGTCGGCTAACGTTTTGTTGACCGAGAAGAAGTCTTCTAATTCGTTATAATCGATATGTCCATCCTGGAAGGCTACCGCATCTACGGCATGGTGAATCTCATGGAAAATTTCATTCCATTCTGTCTCATGCTCTTTAATAGAAACAGCATTGGCCTTCGTCAAATCGGAAGAAGCCGCCATAACAGCCTTCTTACCATCTATCCAAGGGGATATAAAGGTGGGTAGGTTATTGCTCACGGCTTTGCATTGCTCTCCTAGAATACGGAATGCGCTAGCGGCACCTTTCGTTTGGCGACTTATTTCCATACTTAAATACCAACCACCAAAGCTGCTATAGTGCCCATATTTCGCCCATACTTCATCAATCACAAAGCGGTTAGCATCAATCTCATGCTGCATATTTCCGGTATCCCAATACTTACCGCTGTCGTAAAGGCCGAAGTAGAACTTCATACCATGCTTTTCTGCTAGCTGCAAAAACAGCTCGACCAAATCTGCAGGAGGCTCGTAGCAGCCCATATTATCTTGCAACCATAGTGAAGGATAAGTAATAAATTTTCTATACCCACTACGAATCATAATCACCGTATCAATCCCTACAGCTTTCATGTATTCAAAATCGCGGTCCCACTCTGCTCTACCCCAATTTTGATGGGGTATATCGTGGCTTATCTCATCTAAAAAAGTCCCAGTAATTTTCATCTTATAAATAGTTCTTATCCTTTAAATACTTCACCCAACGCAAATAGCCGTCGGTGTTTAAGTGTATACCGTCGCCAGTATATTCGGCCTTTAATATATAATCGTCGGCAAGCACTTCTTTCACATTCACGAATGTTAGCTTATACGTCTTCGCCAAGCGTTCTATACCTTCATTTAAACGACGTATACCTGCTTCACGATTTAGGAGATAGTCGTACTTCAACACCGACTCATTGAGTGGTAGTGTGCTTTGCGCATATATTTTTGTCTTCGGACTTTCGCGTTGAATAATTTTTATGATAGCCTCCCAATTTGCCAAGGTCCACTCTGTCGGTAAGCCTCTACCGACATCGTTAATCCCCATCATCAAAAATATTCTCTTGGGTTTATCCTTCACAATATGCGCAATACGCGCTTTCATCCCAAAAGTATTATCGCCGCCAATACCCCGATTTCCTATTGTATATTTACGACCGATTAGCTCCTGCCATGGTCCACCTTCGGTGATGCTATTTCCAAAAAATACAACATCGTATGATGTCCCCTCCAAGGCCGTATACAGTTTTTCACGCGAAGCGTAATACCAATTTGTATAGCTGCTATCGCGCGAAAGATCTTTTTTCTCTTGCGCCACAGCGGTCAACATACAACATAGACCGAAACAAAGTGTTAGTATCTTTTTCATTGTTTACAGGGCTTTTAACTTTCTTAAATAATTAACTAATTCTACGTAAGCTGCCACTTCAAGGTGTATACCATCGGGTGTAATCTCTTCACGTAGATTCCCCGAATCATCTGCCACAACCAGGTGTAGATTAATAAACGTAACGTTCTTCGTCTTAGCACTCAACGCCTGCAAGCCGACATTCAACGTAGCGATATCGCCATTGTTTACCGCTTTAAAAGAAGCTATCAACTTCGTTGGATGTATAGGCAAAATACTGTTCAGATAGATTTTCGTCTTCGGTGAATCTTTTTGAATCTGCTGAACGATACGTGCATAATTAGCGATAATAGTAGTCGTAGGAATTCCGCGCTTTAGGTCATTAACACCAATCATCAAGAAAACCTTTTTAGGCTGATGCCTTGTGATTTCGTCTAAGCGCGCCAATACACCATAAGATATATCACCACTGATTCCACGGTTAAGAATCGGAAGATCAGGAGCGATATCATTCCATCGTCCAGCGTCGGTCAAACTATTCCCCAAGAAAATTATAGCTCCTGGCAGGGTCGGCATCTTTTTATGTATAGCCAGCCTGTCGGTATATCCTGAAAACACATAATTGCTATCTATAGCAGTCGTCACCTGACTTTTAGCTGCCGTTAAGGCAAAGCACAAGGTTATTAAGAGCAAACAGCTTTTTTTCATTTTTCTTATTTTTAGTATAATATCTAATGTATTAAGAGCGCCAAAACCACTTTTTATTCGTCGCGAAATTGGTAATCAACACCATCAGCAGAATAAAGACAGCGGTGCGTACTAAACCCAAATAAGGATTCATTGCCGCCAGCGTATCAAAAAGAGGCAAGATATGGAGCAGCCCCAAAACAGGCGTAATGCAAAAAGCCGAAACGCAATAGGCAATCATCGGATTTTGTCCATTTTTAACAACAGCGGAAACCACCATATTATGTGGAAACACTTTCGTTATATAGTCACAAACGATGTAGAAGATAAAAGCTAATCCACTCGTTAAGAACCAATAGCTAAAGGAAGAAGGATCTTTTTTAATTCCACCATCTAGCGGTTCAAAGAACAGCGCAACCGAAGCAAAGGTGAAGCCCCACGCCACGAGGATTTTGTAAAACCCAAATTGTCCTTCATTTCGTTGACGAAAGAAAAAGTAAAAAGCAAGTCCAAAAAGTGCATGTCCAGCCAGATTAAGCTGCAACAGACGCATATACAAGGTGACAACATGAAAAGCGACAAAAGCGAAGCCCATAAGCGCCAAAATACGTGCTCCAGCTTTTTCTTCCAGCGTATAGGCATTATTGGTTATGGTTTTATGCTTGACAAGCAAATCTCCTAGAATCGACCCCGGAAGGACAATGCATAAGTACTTTAAGAAAGCAAAATTGTAAAACCACTTGCTATCAGGGTGAAAATTCCACACCGCAGCCGTCCAGCTTCCGGGTAGATCTTTGGTAAACCAAATACCCATGAAAGCAATTAAGATGGCGATTCGCAATAAGAAACTTTCGGCTGTCAACAACCAACAAAGCGAACCAAATACGGCCATATTGGCCAATACCAAAATGATAATATTGTTCTTAGACTTACTGAAGGTATTCCCTAACACTTCACTGTGGTAATACACCAACAATCCAATTAATAAGAAGCCCAACAGCTGCAATCCATAACGTTTTGCTTTGCTTCCTTCGAGGCGTAGAAACACAAGGAAGAAACAGAAAAAGGTCAACAAAGAACTGAGGTAGTTCACCCATTTTGGGCCCGTTAGATTATCTGGCGTTAAGTAGGCTAATATAATGGCAAAAAATACCAATAATGCCCCGCGCTTCACCAATCCCGTACCGATCAGGGTATATTGCTTGGCGGCAAGCTTATTACGTAAAGCCAACGGAAAAGCCGCTCCCATGGTAAATAAGAAAAAAGGGAACACTAAGTCGACCCAAGTTATCCCAGGATTATTGGGGTTAAATTTAAAATCCGGCGGAGCCACTTGCGCATGGTACATCCATCCCGGAAAATCGGCCGTCCAAGGAAGTACAGCGGCCAAGACCATCCCTATGATGGCCAAGCCGCGCAGTAAATCTATGCTATAATTTCTTTTGAGGAGCATCTGTTATTTTTTAATATCCAGCACCATTTATATTGATTACCTCTGCCCCTATTCCTTTATCCTTCGCATCTGCTTGGATGGAGAAAAATTTGAGTTCAGGACAGCTCATTTCCGTGTAGCGACCCTTATGGAAAGGAGTTTTCACCACTTTACCATCTTCTAGACGCAACAAATCGGTATGTTTCCACTTCCCTTGTGTCACCGCCGTTTTGGTGGCTTGCGCAGGCTTACCCTCATTACTCATTTGGTCGATGGCATTTACACGCTTGAACTCTCCTTTATTTTTTAAGGAATAACCAGCGCACTCAAAAGTCGTTTCATAACTCTTACCAGCTCCTTTAATTGTAAACTTCACCAAGCCGTCGCCCACTGTTTCTAGCGACATGAAAACTTCATCACCAGGATACCAATAATAGGCAGCCTCCGCCGGACCGTTGACAAAAATGGCCTGTTGTCCAGATTTATGACCTGTACGACGCAAAAACGGACGAAAAGCAACGCGGGATTCTGAAACTCGCCCTTGTTCATCTTTTATCACTTCCCAGCTTAAGCCAATATCTGTCTCTTGACCATCCACCAATCCGCCTAGATACACGGAAGGATTATCTAGATATTGCTTTAAGTTCTTGGGATTTTTACGCGTCTCATCAAAAGCAATTTGTGGCAAAACTACCGTTCCACTAATACCCACCCAGCTGTCCGTACTAGACACTAACTTACGGTAGTAAGCACCAGCAAAACATGGTTTTGAGGCTACAGGACGAACTTCATTGCTAAAAAAAGGATACGTAGCAACTTCTGGTTCTACCTGCTTTTGCTGTACATTTTGTTGTTTAGCACAGCCCATAAGACCAAGCAGCGGCACAGCGATATAAAACAATCTTATCATCTTCATCTTACTTCAAATCAATAGGTATAAGAATCAAAGGTGTCGGCAAGCAGGAAGCTCCTGGCGGCGAATAGGTGAAATTAATCTCCTGGATAGCCTTCGTCGGGTCGGGCTTATAGATTTCAATAAGGATAGTCTCTGGCGCCGCCTTGGTCACTAAAGCATCAATCGGCAACTGGCGAACCACTTTATTTCCCTGTTGGTCGAACAGCTCCATGGTTAATCCCATGCCGCCACACCATTGATTATCCGCGGAACGCGAGTTCCACGTCACAAGAGCTAAGCCTTTACCATCGGTACTTTTCCATTTTATTTTCGTGTTGTACAAGACGCCGTAGTTTCCAGCATTGCGGGCAAAAGCTTTTTCAGCACCTATGGTTCCGGTGATCCAGGGGTCATCCTGTCCATCCGCGATAATCAATTGGGAGATTCCATTTTTTGTATCTAGGGTATCCGTTGCCGCTACGGCATAGTTGGAAATGCCAAATAAGCCTCGTCCTGCATTCCCATGACTATGGGGAATAATATTTTTAATCTTCGCAAAAGCTTCTGGTCCTTTGTTTTCTGGAGCCGTTTGTAGCACCGAAATTTGTGCCGGCTGATCGACGACAAACTCATAGAAGCCGTGTACGAGCTCGTCATAGCCGACAATATTTTTTTCTAACTGCTCATCAATAGCGATTACCTCACCGGGTTTCACTTTACGGACATCGTTTTGCACCGTAGAAGAGAAATAGTCCTCCAATCCCCTTTTTCCTACATCAAAATAATTCGTACTAGGCTTCTGTGAGGCATACTTCAACATGCGCAGCGACATCACCTCTTTCCCTGTATTCTTAATCACAGCCGTTATCTTACGCGGCATCTTCTGTGGTTCTTTCACCCCATTTACGTTATAAACATACAGACGTACGGCACCAGGAACGACATCTTCCTGCAAGGCGATTGCTTCTGGAACACGAATATATTCCGGATCATCAGAGATGATGAACTCCGGTCCTGGCTGTACCGTTTGCTTAAATTTTATTTTGGGAAAATCCGTCCGTAAAAAATCAGGCAATTTGATGATGCTTCCCACTTTACCTTGTTTAATAATTTGCTGCACGCTGCTATTCGCATCGTGTCGAGCGGGGATAGCTTGCGCGACAGACTGTTGACTATAAGTTAGGGTAGCACATAAAAGAGCTACTTTAAGGATATTCTTCATGAGTATTATTTTACGATTACTTTTACGGTCTTTACGGTTTCTTTTACGTCGTTATAATTGCCATTGACAAATACAAAAGTCACTTCGTACTCCCCTGCTTTAGAAAAGGCGTAGGCAAATTTTTGCATCTTATTATCTGGGTATTTTTTTATAGACTGCCCATTGTCGGGCGCCACCTTGTTTGGATCAAAACGTTTCGAAATAGCCCATCTTTCTACGTCCAAGAGATTGCTCTCTGGGTTGTAGTAGATCATATCGCTATTGTTAAAAATCCATACTCCTTTGTCGGATGGCACCGTCGTTACGGAGGTCCAGGCAGCACCTATGCGGTTGGATACAGGAACAATCTCTGTGTCGGAGAATTTATTCTGAACATTAAACTGGTAAACCCGCCAAGTACGCTGCTGTGCAGCTCCTGTTGTAGACTTTCCACCTTTGTATTTAAAGCCGAAATAAATTGGCTGCCCCGGCTTTAAAAGGTCTTTGATACTCGCGTAATCAGATACCGTGCGCACTCCTACTGCACCGGAAGCTGCCACACACCATTTGAGGCGGTCGCTGATATCTACCCAATTGGCTGCAGCAACGCCATCAGCAGTGTAGGTTCCCGTAAAATCAGTCGACACAAATAGTTTCAGGTTATCGGTTTGCGTCCCGTACAAAACTTGCGTTTCCATATTTAAACGCAGGTCTCCACCTTCAAGCTCAACGCGATTGCGGTGTTTATATTCTTTACCTTTTTCGCCCGAATAGAAGGTTATCATGTCGGCATCATCGGTAAATTGAAAGCGAACAGAATCGTTCACATTATACACGACCTTATCGGTTGTTATTTCGGCAGCAGAAAAATCAACTTCATCGCGTTGACATGCGCTTAATGCCGCTGCCAATAGGGCTACGGTCAAAAATTTCTTAAACATTTTCATAAAAAATAGGCTTAATTACCATCCTGCATTTTGTTTCATGAGTTTATTAACCGTCATCTCATCGCGTGGAATGGCATACAGCGTATCCCTTTCGGTGATGTACTCGGCCGTTCTAAAGCCATACTGATAACTCGCATTAGCGGCTGCTTTATGAGGTAACAGGCCCTTCATCGTTTGCACAAAAATTCCCCATCGCGTTAGGTCAAAACGACGCATACCTTCAAAACCAAGTTCTTTAGATCGTTCTTCTTGAATCTGCTGTTGAAAATCAATCGCATCGAGACCTTTTGGCAAGTCGGCCACATTCACATCCGTAGCACCTGGCTTCAACTTCCCATAGGCTCTTCTACGCACCAAGTTTACATACTCGTCCGCTTCAGCACCACGCCCTTCTGCTGTGGCATTTGCCGCCTCTGCATACATTAATAAAATATCCGCGTAGCGTAAAAGAGGAAAGTTGATAATGGTGGTGTTTGTACTTTTTACAGGGGAGTTTTCAAACTCACGACGCCATTTTGCGGCACAGCGGTTGTAATAGATGGTTGCCGCGCTGCCTGTATACAGGATGCGCCCAACACTAGGTGCTGTTTCATAGTAATAGTCGTTGATATTCCAGTCCCGACGCTCATCTCCCGTCTTAAACAAATCATAGTAAGGCTTCATCACTTTCTGTGCACCATAGCTATACCCGATTGCCGTATTTGCGGTACCAATACCATTGATAGAGCCCACACTACCTTCTTCATATTGACCACCAGAAATATAGGCAAACTCCACCTCCCAGATAGACTCACGGATATCGTAAATTTTCTGTGAATGGTTTTTAAAGACTTGTGTATAGTCGGGATTCAGACGATGAAAGCCCATATCAATCACTTTAGCGGACCATTTTTTCGCTTCGGCATACCGACTTTTATCTTTCAGCGGTGCGCCAGCCATTTTTAAATTTACACGCGCCAAAATCCCCCAAACGGCAGATTTTGAAATGCGGCCAGCATGGTTATACGTCGTGATATTGCCGACTTTATCCGCTGCAGTTTCCATATCTTGGACTATCTGCGCGTAGATTGTTTGTAAGGGCGCTGGTGCCATATCCACTTCTGATGGTGATTTAGTGGCTTGCAAACGCAAGGGTACCGCCCCCCAGTTGGAAGTCAGTAAAAAGTAGTAGTAAGCACGTAGAAATAGTGCTTCACCGCGGTATGTTTCCCGCACGGCATCCGACATGTCTGCTTTATCGATGTTCTCCAACAGCATATTTGCACGGTTGATACCATCGTAAAGTGTAGACCAAGTATTTAAAAGTTTGGTATCACCGATATCGTAGTTGTATAATGCTATATCTTGACTATTGCTGGATAGCGCAAAATAGCCTTCATCACTCATATCCATCTCGAAAAACAGGTAACGACCATACGTAGCCGATTTCCCCAGCACATCGTAAACCCCTGTTAAAGCCGAAAGGACTTCTTTTTCATTTTTATAATAATTGGATGGCGCTACAAAATCAATAGGATCCTCATTCAAGAACTTATCACATGCGCTAAACAACAAAGAGCCAAGGATGCTCGTTAATATTATCTTTTTCATTGTTTCCTTCATCTAGATTTTAAAATGTGACATTCAAACCAAAGGTGTATGTCTTCGCACGTGGATAGGCCGAATAGTCAAAGCCTGTTGTCAATGCCGAATTGCGCACCGATACTTCAGGATCATAACCAGAATAGTTCGTCCAGGTGTATAAATTCTGTGCAGAGAAATAAATCCGCGCTTGCGCAATTTTCAATTTGCTGAGGTAGGCTGTCGGAATGGAATAGCCGAAAGCCAATGTTTTCAAGCGTAAGAAAGAAGCATCTTCGACAACGCGGTCGGAATAGGTTTTATAAATTGATCCACGCGCCGCTGGTAGGGTTCCTTCCGGATTACTTTCGGACCAACGGTCTTTGTAACTCGCAAACTGATTAGTGTTATACTTGTAACCAGACTCCATGATAAGGCGATTGGCGTTCAACACATCGTTGCCATACGACCACTGGAAGAAAACATTTAAATCAAATCCTTTATAGCTGAAATTATTCGAGAAACCACCAAAATGTTTTGGTATCGGATTGCCGATAACGACTTTATCATCATCATTAATCATACGGTCGCCATTCACATCTTTATATTTGATATGTCCAGGCTGCACATTGGTTGTTCCATTTGTCGCAACAGTTGACTTCAAGACATAATTTTTTCCATCGAAGTCGAAGTCATCATATTGGTAGACACCGTCCCAAAGCACACCGTAAAATTGCGACACAGGCTTACCGATTTTTGCGACATACGCTGGCACGGTACGCCAGTCATCGCCCCAACCCATACCGGTAAGGCGTGCCGTCTGGTTATCGACAAGAGCCAACACCTTATTTCTATTGAAGGAAATATTAAAATCCGAAGTCCATGTAAAAGCCTTTTTAATAGGCACGAAGCCTAAGGTAATTTCGATACCGTCGTTTTGGATTTTACCGATATTCTTAATAGCTGCAGCGTAGCCTGTAGATGGCGAAAGACCAGCATTCATCAATAAATCGTGACTTTTCTTACGATACAAATCAAGCACAAGGGTTAGTCTTTCGTTGAAGAACCCTAAGTCTAATCCGACATCGGTTTGTTCAGAGGCTTCCCATTTCAAGGCTGCATTTCCGAGCGACGTAGGAACCATACCACGAACGATTGTTCCTCCATAGCTATACCCGGAAGCATTTAAACTTTGTAAAGCAGCATGTGCAGCGAAGTTCCCTACAGCATTGTTTCCTGTACGTCCCCAAGAAGCACGTACTTTCGCATTCGACACCCATTTCACCTGTTTCATAAAAGGCTCGTTATTGATGCGCCATGCCGTTGCGACGGATGGGAAAAAACCGTAAATATTATTCCCCAAGAAGCGCGAAGAGCCATCTAGACGGTTCGTTAGGGTAACCAAGTAACGTGAATCATACGAATACATCGCCCGCGCCATAAAACTCGCCATTGTCGCTGCCGAGCTTGCTGAAGTGATGCTACTAGGCTCTCCTTCATTTAAGCCTGCAAGGCCAAGATTTTCATTCAACAGGCGAATCGCCGAAGCACCAAACGTCAAGTTTGTAGAGCGCTCGGCCGTAAAGGCGGCCATCGCATTGATATAATGTTTCTTCGCAAGCGTCTTTACAAAGGTCAGCTGGTTGGAAACATACCAACGATCGGATTCGATAAAGCTACGTGAGCCGTTCAATTTAGAGTTCGTAAACTCATGACCGGTACGCGAATTAGAACCATTATAGGTATCATAGCGTCTATTTCCTTTGTAGTAGGTTCCAGAAAGCTTGTATTTTAAATTTTTAAGAATCTCGTATTCTCCGTAACCATTTACCGTAAACGTGGTACCATAATTTTCACGCAATTCATTTTGCGTAGTCATAATCGGGTTAAAACGGTGTTCCTGTGAGGATTCAATCTCCGGGTCGATACCTTCTTCTAACAGGTTAACATTCGTCACAGAAACTGGTCGAAAGGCCCATACGCTAAATAGTAAGTTCAGCTCATGGTTGTAGCCTGCCGCTGAAGTTGGCGTTCCGTAGTTTTTGTAATTCGAATAGTTCGCATCAAGACCAAGTTTCAACTTTTTATTCACCTGCTGATCAAGCGTCATCCTTCCTTGCGTTCTGCCGAAGCCTGAATTTAGGATAATACCGTCTTGGTTAATACGTGATAGCGAAGCGCTATATTTTGTTTGTGCCGTTCCACCAGAAAGTGAAAGGTGATGGTTTGACATACGCGCCGTACGCATTACCTGATCTTCCCAGTTGATGCCATCGAGCAACTTATAGTCTTCCATATCGACCTCTCCATTCTGCAGATAAAGTGACTTTGTACGAACAGGGTCGATATCCCATTGTAGCTTCACAAAGTCATAAGGGCCTAAAACTTTCTGTCTTTTAGAGCTATTCTGAAACCCATAATAGGTATTGTAAGCAATCTTAGGTGCTGATAAAGCGCCACGCTTCGTGGTGATGATCACAACACCATTTCCGCCACGCGCACCATAAATAGCGGTAGCCGAAGCATCTTTTAAAATATCAATAGAAGCGATGTCTGCTGGGTCGAGCGCATTAATCGGGTTAGCGGCCATATTTCCATCGTTTGGATTTTCTACCGGCATCCCATCGATAACATATAAGGGACCCGTATTTTGCGTGATAGATCCTACACCACGAATCACAATATCAATGTTAGAGCCAGGCTGTCCTTCGGAGGAAGTTACCTGTACCCCTGCCACTCGTCCGGCCAATGCTTCATCGAATGATTTCACTGGAGCCTTTTGCAGATCTTGCATTTTAACACTACCAATAGCTCCCGTGAGGTCGGCACGCTTTTGCTCTCCATAACCAATCACGACAACATCTTCCAATACAGAATTGGTCTCCAACAAGGTGACTACTATTTTTGTTTGTTCATTTAGGGTAATGGTTTGTGGCTCATAGCCCACCAAATTAAAGAACAATTTGTTGTTTGGATTTTCCACGCGAATAGTAAACTCCCCTTTACTATTTGTTTGTGTAGCAGTAGTCGTTCCGACCACACGCACCGTAACCGCCTCTAAAAGCTCCCCTTTACGGTTAGTCACTTTCCCTCCAAACTGCTTTACTTGACCGACTGCACTACTAACAAAACAGAGTAGTAACAGCACAATCGTTCCCCGTGAAAACCAATGAATTGATTTAATCATAATTTGTTATTTTAGGTTTTCTTATAAAAATTAGTCTTTTTAGCCCCGCTTCAGCTGCCCCTTAAAATCAACAGGACGCTCAAACACATACAGGTAATGCTCCAGCAAAATAGATACAGCACGACGGTTCAATATCGTTTGCTCATCTGCAGCAACAGAAAGTCCGGCTTTTGCCAGCACCTCTTGTATGCTACGCACCGTAACATCTACTTGCACCGCATGGATGATTTCTTGAAAATCTTTAATGGTTAAAGCTGCCCCCGAAGCCGTCCAGTTGTTTTCCAACACCGGATAATAAGCGCGTAAACCAAGCATCAGCTCATAGCCACTGATTTCACGCTCTGGATAAAACCAAGTTTGATTTGCCCACTTATAAGGAATGCCCACTCCTTTTAATATGCCTGTAGCGCCAACTTTCTGTAATATCTTGAAGTGAGGGTCGCTCGTTGGCACATCGATATAAGGCATGATATAGGCCTTATTATCCAACAATGTAGCCTGTACATCGCGTATAGCCACCTGCGAAGGTGACACATTTTGTTCTACCGCAAGCGCTGCCACAGCGCCAGCGGCTTGACCAATGCCAAGCACAACAGGCTGTAAACGTGTCGCTCCATTTACAATATTGCTTACACCAATACTTTTTTCCGCAACAATAAGCCCTTCATAATTCTCCGGAATCAAAGATCCCATCGGCACATTATAGGAAGGAACGCGAATTTTTACAAAATCAATTTCAGGTGCATTCCCATATTTATAATGGTGATGGTCAATGGTGTAATCACCCACGACAACGCCTGTACGATAATAAGCCTCTGCCGTCTCAAAAGGTGACATAATATGCTGTAGCGAGAAAAAAGATTTTGCTTGTAGACGACGTGATTCCCGGTGATAGGGAATCATCGGAAAGCCATCTTTCGTAGGGTATTCCTTATAATCGATTCCGAAATGTTTATAGCCCAATTCATGTTGAATATAGTAGACAAAACGTAAGGTCATTTGCTTGGCTTCTTCCAACAGTAACGTACGCTCTTCGGGTGTTTTCTCCACGATATTGAGATAAATATCGTTTCCTTTCTTCGGCCAATTAATCATAAACTTATTATTCGGCAAACGACCGTAGGTCAACATCTTGAAGCAGTCGTTATTATCTTTGTTAAAAGTCGCCGGATCCGAAACATCACAACAGCCCGCAAACTCTTCTTTTTTATAGTTCTTTGGCTCTTTAATCGTCTTGTCAGCACCTTGCCCGAAGTCTTTTAGCGTCACCACATAGGTTAAATCTTGCACGATATCATTTCCTTGCTCCAAGGCAAAGGGCTCATTATTCAGGCTTTTGCTATCCATCCCCAGATAATAAGGAACCTGTAAAGAAGCCATTACATCACCCAACTCCGTTGCATCAATCAATACCTTAGCATCGACGGTACTTTCTTTTCCATTTTTAGCTTTTACATGCAAGGTCCATCCCGTAGCAGTTTTTGTTGCCTTTGTCCAGCGCGTCTCAAAAAGAACCTGCACATTTTTTTCCGCAGCAACCATCTGCTGCAATATTTTATTTCCTACAGAAGGTTCAAATAACGTATTGCTCACCCAGCCCGTCTCTACCGCAGCAGGACCGCCATAATAAGCATACAACTGTTGACGGAATTCCCCCCATAATCCCGAAGGAAGACGATGGTTACCATCAATTGCCGATACACCAGCCGAAGTCAACATGCCGCCCAACCAAACTGTTTCCTCCACCACGGTTGCTTTCACACCCAAACGGGCAGCTTGGATCGCTGCCATGGTGCCACTCGCCCCGCCTCCAACAATAAGAACATCGGTTTTTAGCTGAGCAAAAGCCAGCTGAAAGGTTCCTACACATACAACTAGACTTTGAAAAAATAGCTTCTGTATCTTCATTATTTCTTTTTAACTAAAATTGCACTCATTACTTTACGTTCTCCTGCCGCGTCAGAAGGTTTTATCGTTTGTTGTCCATCGACAATCAAGGAAGAAGAACCTCCACCATCAAGATTAATAGCACCAACACAGCCTGCTTCCAACATCACTTGCGCAAGCTCTTTTAACGTCAATCCAGGTGCCGTCGTTGGCGTCCCTCCATCGGCAGCAACCAAAACAATATTGCCGTTTTTAAGGTAGCCTATTGCTGAACGAGCGCGTGAAGATGTATTATCTACAGCAATCAACTCTTGTATATCAGTGATGTTAACAACAGAATCTTTAACCAACATAGGCGACCCACCAATAGCGGAAGTTTGTTGCCAAAGCGCTCCTCCAGCAGGGAAAGCGGCCGTCGGAACGGCTTGTGGAGCCTTACCTTCCTCATTCGAACTCGGCTGCGGATAGGCATACAATTCTCCATTGCCCGTACCTACACTATACACCCACGCAACAGCAGGCACTAAATCCTTATTTAAGCCAAATGCAGCACGTGTAGGGTAATAGGTAGCATTAGCGCCGTTCAAGGTGCGCGTTAAGCTTTTTACATTCACAGAAGCGGTTACGTTATTTTGTAAGACCAAGCTTAGACTGCTCGTTCCAAAGAAGAAACCAGCGTTAATACTCGCGTAGACCGTCCCTGGCTCATCTGCGAAGAATTGAGATGGCGTTTTAGCGGTCGTCGAAAGTACCGGTTTAAACTCGATATTAGCCTTCGGATTAAAAGCAACGAGATATAGCTTTGTTCCTTTATTATTAATGGTTTGCACACTGCGATAAACCTCAACCCCCTTTGGGAATGTCGCGGTTAAGCCTTCTTGCTTTTGCCAATGATCAGCCAAGGCAACAACAGGCTTTGGTACTGGATTTTTATATTTATCGAGTTGATAAATAGAGTATAAGCCAACTTCCTTCTTTTTATCGCATGCCTGAAAAAGGCACAGAAGTAGGCATAAAAACGGGATAATAAATATATAACGTTTCATAATTTGGTTTTTGCAACACTAAATAAGAAAAAAAATACTAAAACAACAAGCTAATTTTAATTTATTTTAAAAATAAGATTAAAATTAACGCATTATATCATTAACTAACCCTATCAAGTATCCGTTTTATAGAAAAAGCCCCTTCCTGTCTTTACAAGACAAAGGGGCTTTAACGAATTTAAACACGGCTAATAAACAACATAAACGCTTATTGTTTACGTAATCCTACGGCTAAGTGATCCCACCAGCCATAATTAATAATATGAACGATATCAAAAATCATAGCACCTTGTGATTTTGCGCGACACATTTTTAGCGCCTTTACAAATTGTGCTGGATTATCTTTATATTGTTCTACGTAAAGGCCAGCATAAACTGGTGTCTTCCCCATGGTAACTTTATTAACCAGCTCCGCAGATCCTTCTACGGTATACCAATCTTCTTTTTTCACCACCAAACCAGATTCCAGCGTTTTCTCTGCATCGGCCGCCTGTTTTGCTAACTCCGATTTTTCAACCTCAAAATAGTAGTTTCCTGTTGTGAAAAGATCCAATGCTTCGGCATAGCCATTGTTTTTGTAGGTAGGTGATGCCCAGTCAAAATCAGCACTTGGATCATACGATTTACTCGCAAAGTTAACGCCCACATCAAAGTATAATGGATACCAAGAACCGGTGTAGTCACCAAAAATAAGCTTAGAATTTATCGCTTTCAAGGCGCCTCGAGCTTCATAAATAAAGTCGTGAATAATTTTTGAGCGCCATTCCAACCAAGGCTTAAATAGCTCACCATCTTTACGTTCTTTATTTTCAAAGGAGAATATATCTGCAGGAAAATTAGTTACTTTCTTACCAATATAGTCTTCAAAAAGCAATCGACTAGCGTCGGAAAAATCAGCGTTTAGATTATCAAACCGTACTCTATCTAGAATAACACCATCCAGCTTAGGGTATAATTCCACCAGCTCTTTCAAAATAGCCAATTCGTAGTCCCTCACTTCTTGAAGCGCCGGGTTAATCATCGCTGAATATTTATTCTTTTGCTCCGTAATAGGCTTCAATCCCTCTGGCAAGTAGGAAATTGTTTGCCATTTTGCTTTAGCACTATCCGAATAAACAACACCACGGTTGAAGTAATTATGGCCAGCCACAAAAACATTCGTCGATGCATGTACCGTCAAGCCAAGCTTATGCCCTTCTTCAATAAAGTAACTCAGCATATCCCAAGAAAGATCCTTTTGCACCTTACTGTCCCCCCATGAGGTCATAACAGGAGCAATCTTACTCGGGTATAAAACTTCACCCGTAATAGGCTTAACATCGACAACAACGTCAGTAATACCGGCTTCTTTGGATTTTTTCAAATAATAAACAATGGAATCTTTGTGGCAAAACCGGTCAAAATTAGCCGTTGCATCGAACCATAAGATATTACGATCTATAAAATAATTGACTTCTTTTTCTTCCTTTGGAGAAGACGCACATGAAATCAGGGTCGTCGCAAATAATAGATAAAATAAACGTAGCATATAAATAGGTAATTAGTTTTTCAAATCGATAAAATGGTACAGGACAAAACATATCCTGTACCATTTCGCTTTTTCTATTTCAAGGAATACTTGGTAAACTCTTGTGCTAGCACACCACCATTGGTTAACAATAGGTAGGCTTGCATCGTTTCACCATCGGCACTCACACCAAAGCACACATCAGAAGTCGCATTTCCATTGCTTACCCCGGCTTTAATCTCTTCCGAAGCAAAAATCCGGAAATCAGCAAAATTAGAGTTACTCGTTTTCAGCAGGTAGTTGGTCGGATTTGTTATATCATACACCACCAAACGTGCTGCATCATAGAATGTGCCTATCAATCTTAAATCGGCCATTGCTAAGAACTTCGCATTATTAAACTCCACGTAGTTTAAAGCACCAGCATACCCCGCTTGGTCTACATCGATATTGTTGAGTACCGATTGTGAAGCACCACTCATATAACGCAGTTGGTCATTTTGGAATCCCGCAAAGTAATTGCTACTACTCGATAGGCCAAGTGGCTGAATGGAATTCTGTACACCAATAAGCTCTGGCACATCATTCATTTTCACCAACTCTGGAGTCGTGCTAGCGATAACACCATTTGCGAGCTTCCAACGGTAGAAATATGGCGTATTCGCGATAGAAGATACCAAAACTGCATCCCCGTTAAAATCACCAAAAGCACGTACTTTTCGTCCTAATGCACGGTCGCCAGTCGTCACCCCTACAGGAGGTGTATGCACATAGCCCATTAAACGGACAGGTGCTGTATCGTTTACATTTTGATATTTATACACTTGGAAAGTACCGTTCAACCCGGTGTAGGTTGTCGTAATGATATGCCCCTTAGCATCACTAACAATTTGGAAAATCTGTGGACTTGCAATCGGTTGGTACATATCTTTAACATATGCACCTGTAAAGCGGTTATACACTTTAAGTACCGACGGTAGGGTACGATGCAATACAATTAAATAATCGCCACTCACCGCAATCGACGTGTTATTATTTGTTGAGAACCCCAAATCGGCACTCGATTTAAAGAATAAACGACGATTTATCCCTGCTCCTACAGCCAGCTTAATCGGCTCTCGAACTTCCACCGTATAAGCCTTCACTTTATTGCCTGGTGCTGTAATAACGAAAGGTAAAGTCCCCGAAGTTAAATTGACAACAGACTCGTTTTTAATACTGCCACTAGCATGTTTATTCAACACATAGCTAAACTTCGCTTGCGAAAGATCAATCCCTGGAAGAATAAAAAAGATAACCTTATCACCATTGATAATTCCATCGGCCAGCTTCTCTTCCCCATCTTGTTTGTAACTAATTTTAGCCGATTTTAAGTTCGCATCGCCTTGCTTAACCGCAACGACCACATACTTCTTCTCCGCACCATCACCAGCAACGACGGTAATGTTTTTTGGACTCGTTAAGTCTGTAAAACCGTCCAATGACGGAACGATACGTGAATCTTTTGGAATAGATGCTTTTAAAAGCATCTTCGTCAAATCAACCTCCGTATCAGAATCTACAGGATAATGGTAATTCACATCGACATAGATGGTATCGTTAGCCATCCGACTTTCAAACAGTCTATTGGTGCCATAACCATCCGTCGAGGCGTAGAAATCCGAAATCACATTCTCCGTGTTGGGATCTACATAGTTAGGCTTTTCACAGGATGTAAACATCCCTACCAGAACAGCCACAGCACTTGCTATTTTTATAAAATATCTTTTCATCAGACTACCATCCTTTAATTTGTGTAAGACCTTTATTTTTCTGAATCTCGGCTTCTGGAATCGGTAGATAATAAAGCCTTGCCGGGAACTCCCGATTAGCGATATCAGCATCTACGAATTCGTAGGTATACCCACTTCCTTCTGGCGTAATTTTATGCCCTTTCACCCGCTTACCATCAAGCAGTATGTGCGCCTTACGCAGACGTCGCAAATCCCAGAAACGCTGCCCTTCAAAGGCCAATTCCACGATACGCTCATGCTCTACGCGTGCCATCGCATCGGTAATAGTATTGTAGTTAACATCGGGAAGGCCTCTCTTTTGTCGCAACGCATTCAGCGCCGTCACCGAACCCGAAAAGTCATTCAGCTGCGCTTTCGCTTCCGCTAAGACAAGATATACCTCTGCATAACGCAGCTCGATCCAATGTTGGGTACTTTTATTTTGCACAAAGGTGGTGTTATTAGGATCTAAGAACTTCTTCGTGTAATAGCCTGTAACCGTTCTTTTAGGGTCACTCATCTGTCCAAAAGGGATAAAACCTTCTTTCACATCCGCCACGGTAGTATTTAGCACCCGTCCTTTCCAGGCAGCACCATTATGAAGGATACTCGCATAGAAGCGTTTTTCACGATTCGCATACGGTGCTGCAGCATGCACCGGATTACTCCAAGAGAATTTAGTACCATCTGCCATTTCAAATTCATCGACAATATTCGCTGTTGGCACCCCATAAACGGAAGTCTGCCCTTCAGCATCCCTCGGTGGAGCATAACCTGCGTCGTACTGATGCACCACATCAGGGGCAATATAAGTCACCTTATAAATTGCTTCTTTGCTCTCCTTAGCGGTGAACACAGTCGCAAAATCATCTGCTAAAGCATACATACCAAGGTCAATAACAGCTTGCGCAGCATCTCTAGCCTGCCCATAATAAGCATCTGCTTTAGCCTCTGGAATGCCTGTTAGCTCATCTGTATTAAACTGCTTTTTATCGAAACGCGCAATCGAAGCCGCATGGAGTGCCACGCGTGCTTTTAGCGCATACGCTGATCCTTTGTCAGCCTTGCTCGTTGCCACCTTAGTTGGTAAGTTCTGCGCAGCATAGTCCAAATCGGCAAGTATAAAATCATAAATAACCCCTTCGCTAGCACGCGGATGGTCTTTCACACTATACTCATCGATATTTTGCAACAATACCACACTCCCGTGCAATTTGGCTAACCAGAAATAACAGTAGGCACGCACAAAGCGTGCTTCTGCTTCAAATCGAGCTTTGGCACCTTCATTTAAGGAGGATTTATGGAGCCCATCCAAAAATTCATTCACACGTCGGATACGGTCGTAGCCGCTATTCCAATAGTTTAATCCAACACTTGCCGGCGAATAGCGCCCAGCATCCCCGATGAAAAGATTGACAGTACCATTACCTGCCGTGTTGGAGGTAAACTTCATACCATCCGCTAAGGCATCCATAGCATTATCGTAGCCTAAGCCCGGGAAAAAGGTGAATTGGAAACGACGGAACTCCGCATACATTCCATTCACATACATCTCCACATTGGCTTCATTCTTCCATACATTCTCCTCGACGAAGCGATCTTGCGGTACAACATCAATATTACAGCTACTTACGAGGGCAATAGCTCCACTCATCAAGCCTAATACTTTATATTTAATTTTAAAAATCTTCATGGTTGATACAATTAAAAAGTAACACTTACACCAAATGCATAAATCTTCTGTTGCGGATAAAATCCGTTATTCACATTTGGCATCTCTGGGTCTAGGTATTTTAAAGAATCCCAAGTGAAGAGGTTAGACCCTGTAATGCTTAGGCGTACATTTTCGACCTTTGCTTGTTGAAGCCATGCTTTTGGCAGGGTGTAGCCCAACTGAATAGATTTCAGACGTATGTAATCTCCTTTACGTACCCATCCTGAGTTTTTATGCGCATTATGTGCCGTATAAGTAGATGCTTTATAAGCCGATAAACGTGGAAACTCGGCATCGGTATGGTCAGGACGCCAAGCATTCTCTACTAAGAAATAAGGAGAGTTACCATAATTGTAGAAAGCACGGGTGAACGGTGTGTTATCGTCTACACCCGAAGTACCAGAAGCCCCTTCATAGGTACCCGCTAAACTTACATTTACCAAGCCTGCCCCTTGGAAAAGAGCCGAGAAATCAAAGCCTTTATAGGCCATGTCGATATTCAAACCATACATCAGCTCGGGCACATTCGGGCGACCGATATACGTCATATCCTCACCACGGGTAATTTTACCATCACCATTCAAATCTCTATATTTAAAGAATCCTGGAGGCGTGAAAGTTACTGATGGCGAAGGTGTATTCCTTCCTTCTTCCCATGTTTGCACCATACCATCTACAACAAATCCGATTTTCGTATCAATAGGTTTCCCTATCAAACTTTGATAAGAAGGGGTGCCTGGTGCTTCATCCAGTTTTAAATAACGGTTCTTAGACCAGTTAACATTTCCAGTTAAGCCCAATTTAAAATTGCCGAACGTATTGTTATAGCGAAGCTGCGCATCAAACCCTTTATTATCAGCTTCACCAACATTGGCAATACTCGGGTAATAGCCACCAATAGATGGCGGATATAAATTGGACACCGGCGCTAAGATGCCTGATGTATATTTGTAGAACCACTCGAAATCAAAACCTATTTTACCATTAAGGAAACGGGATTCAAAGCCGACATTATACATCGTAGAGGTCTCCCATTTCAAATCTGGATTCTGTAAAGGATTTACGTAAATTGGGTAGACAGGAACGCCTCCGATAACAACTCTATTTTTTTCCAAACCATTAGAGCCATCCGTTTGTGAGAAACTACGCATGTAGGGGAACTTGCCTAAGTTCGCACGGTCATTTCCGGCAACACCAATAGATGTTTTCACCTTTAAATAATCCATAAAGGGAACATTACGCTTGAAAAAATCTTCCTTGGAGACCACCCAGCCTAAACCTGCTGCTGGCGAAGGCTTCCAGCGATTTTCTTTCGCAAAATTCACGGAAGCATCCCAACGCGCAACAAGCTCCACCAAGTATTTCTCCTGAAAACTGTAGTTTAAGCGGGTAACAATACCGGCTCTAGACTCATCCGCTGAGGTAGCCCCTGTGGAAGCAATAACATCATTCGGCGCTTTAGAGCCGAAGTCAATATCCTGGATAATATCAAGCGGAAAATTACTCGCTCCTGCAGCGAAATAATTGCCCGTACCTCTAGAGTATTCGTACAAAGCCAAAACGCCAACCTGATGATCTTGTGCAAAAGTGCGTGCATAGTTAATACTTCCTTGTAACGTCTTGCGTGTGCTCGCTCTATACTGTTGGCGTAAGCTTGACTTATCAATGCCTGGAACAGTCGTCAATGCAATATAATCACCCGTAATCTGCTCACGTGCTCTACCCATTAATGGGTAAGGAGAAAGCCAAACTTTGGATTCCATCCCCGAGTTGTCGTAACCTAAATTCAATTTAGCGGTCAATCCTTCAACTTGTGGAATAGTCAACTGCACATGAGCCTGCCCCTGCACCACATTATTTTTATAGTTTTGATAACCCGATTTCTCTACCGAAGCGATTGGATTTACCCAGCCTGCACCCGCCTGGTAGGCCGTTGGCAAGCCATTTGGCGCATACATCGGTAGGTTTGGTAACATACGCACCGCTTGGTAAAAAGGATTCATATACGCCGTATTATCAGGCGAAAGCCCTGGTGTACGCGTGAGCTCTTGGCGCAAACCGAGATTCAAACCAAAACTGATGTAATCATTTACTTTCGTAGATAAATTTGTACGTACGTTATAGCGTTTAAAATTTGTATTATCTATAATTCCGTCTTGATCAAGATGATTAATAGCCGCAAAATATTGCGTATTGTCGGATCCGCCCGAAAGGGTAGCCGAATGATGCTGTGAGTGCGATTTATTATCCAGAAGTAAACCAATCCAATCTGTATTCCCAAATAATGGGTTTGCATTAGAACCATCACGAACCGCGTCGATAAGCTCCTGTGTATACAAGTAAGGAACTGTTTTCTGTCCTGTATTTTCCAATAGCTCATTATCCACCTCAGTTCCTTTATTGTACCAAGTCATGTAATCTGGTCCATCTAAGAACTTAGGAAAACGGGTATTCTGACCAATATTGTAGCCAAAGTCATACGAAATCTTGGCTTTCCCCCGATTACCAGATTTCGTCTTCACGACAATAATTCCGTTGGCAGCCATTGCCCCATAAGCCGCTACTGCAACCGCATCTTTAAGCACAGAAATAGATTCAATCTCGTTGGCATCTAAATTTGCTAACGTTGAAGCAGGACGTTCAATATCATCGACAATAATTAAAGGGCCTCTTGTTTCGCCATAGGTTCCTATACCACGAACATACAACTGCGCATTATCAGCACCTGGCCGCCCCGATTGTTGTACCGCCGTCAATCCCGGCAAACGACCAGCTAGAGAGTTGGTGATATTCATCGCAGGAGCCTTTTTAAGCTCATCACTTTTAATCTGCGCGACAGAGCCCACCATCGTACTTTTCTTCTGCGCACCGTAGGCAACTACGACAACCTCATCGATAGAACCGCCTTTATTTTGCAGCTGTACATGAAGTGATTGACGGTCTGTAGCACGTAGCGACACAGGATCAAAACCAACATAGCTGAATTCCAATTGTGCGGGATATTTATCCACCGTCAGTTGAAATGCTCCATTAGCATCCGTCAATGCTGTTAATGTCGTTTGCTTAACGCGGATGGTAACTCCCGCTAAAGGCTTGTTTTCTGCATCCACCACCGTACCACGAACAGGTACCTGTGCATGGGCAAGAAACCCCTGAACAAGCATAAAAAGCAAACAACAGGTCCGTATACAACAGAACCTTATACTGTTTAGATACTTCATAATTAAGTGTTTATTAATTTGTTTACAAAAATTGTATGTATAAAATGGTTTTAAGGTTGTCTACTTATTCTGCTTTTTATCAGCCGCAAGCAATTTATTACCTTTGCAAACTTTGAAATCCAGCCTATCCATACGTGTAGTCTTTTTGCCTACAACATGCTACGTTGATATGCTTGCTCATTGACAGCGGTCAGTGAATAATCTCAAGGGCTTATAATAAATTATAAGCCTAATCTACAAGGGCATACAGCCTACGTAAACCGGTACCCGCTAAACGGGTGAGTCAGAATAATGGTAAAATTTATTTAGTGTTTATAGGGCACTAAATAAGAAATAAAATATTTAATATCCAATATATTTTTAATTTTATTTTTTAATAAGCGTGTTTATTAAATTTTATTTACAAAAAAGAAAGTACGAAACCTTTTTCTGGAGCGGAGCAATACAGCTTGACATAATAGCTCAGTAGATCAAAGGGAAGCGAAATATTAAAACAAAAAAAAAGAGCTTCCTAAAAAGCTCTTTCCTCAACTATAACCTGTAAAATAAAAAATTAGTCTTCTGTTTCAATTTCTTCGGCCTTACGCAACGGCACTAACCAAGTCACAATAAAGGCAGGTATGGTCGCAATAAGCACCCAAATAAAGAATTCTTTATACCCCATTAAATCACTTAACCATCCACTAATCATAGACGGAATCATAAACCCTAGATTCACCAAGCCACTAGCAAATGCATAGTGCGCCATTTTATATTTACCCGGCGCTATGTTTTGCATGATAAAAAGAATCAATCCAACAAAACCAAAGCCGTAGCCAAAATACTCAACAACAACAGCTGTTCCGATGATGTACAAATCTGTCGGTAACTCAATCGCCAAAAAAGCATAAGCGGCAAATGGAAGATTAAAGAAAGCACATAAAAGCATCAATGTATTTCTATTCAGCCCTTTCTTTGCAATATAATTTCCGGCCACGATAGAGCCCAACACAAAGGCTATAGCGCCAAAAACGCCATATAACAGTCCTATTTGAGAGGTCGTTAGCTCCAAGCCTCCTTCTGCACGCGTGGACTTAAAAAATAAAGGGATAATTTTTATAGCCTGTCCCTCCGCAAAGCGATAGAGCACAATAAAACATAAGCTGTATGCTATATTCTTCTTTTGGAAGAAGCTAATGATCACATCTTTGAGGGTAGCAAGGCCTTCTTTCAAGGAGGTCGTCGAAGCTGCATGCTGCCCTGAGGGCAACATACGCATGCTATACAAACCTAAAAGCAGCATGATGATACCATAGGTAAACATCACGACCATCCAAGCATTAGCAATGCCTATTTCTTTCTCCAATTGTCCTGCCAAATAAACCAGCGCTCCTCCCGAAAATACCTTCGCCAAGTTATAAAAAGCACCTTGCCAACCGACATACTTAGCTTGTAACTTGGGTGTCAATTCATTCAGATAAACCCCATCTGCCGCCGTATCATGCGTGGCACCACTAATTGCTATGATGGTAAAAATGGCAATAGAAAGGCTAAAAAAAGCATCTAGCTGCAAGCTCAATCCAACCAATCCGAATAGAAGTCCTGTGAAAATTTGTGTGATATAAACAAAGAACTTTTTCGTTTTGTACAGCTCAAGAAAAGGGCCCCATAAAGGTTTTATCGTCCATGGAAGCATAATTAAGGAAGTCCAGAATGCAATTTTCGTATCCGAAATATCCATATTTTTATACATAATGGAGCTTGCTCCAGACAAGGCGACAAAGGGTAATCCCATGGCAAACCAAGTAGTAGGAATCCAAAAGATTGGACTTATTGACTTCGCTTTAATATCTTCCACTTTAAATTGTTATTTTAGGTTTATGGAGCGGAGTTTTGTTTTCCACTCTATTTTTGATTCTGTAAGACAAGCCTTCTCGGTAGGTCATTCTTGCAGACGAAGAATCAAAGGCCAATTTTATCAATAAAAAACTTATCAAGCAAGTAATTATTAAATTATTTTAATAATATTGAGAAATAAATAGCTTTTCGCAAAGTATAACAAGAGCTTAAGTAACTTTTTTATTATATTTAACCACAGATTGATTTATTAATAAAAAAGAATGAGCGCAAACTTTCTGACCGACTTACACAATGCCCACATCAGCGGTGTGGCCTATAAAAACATACGTCTTAAAAAGAAAATATTAGCCTACTTCGCAACACATGAATTGGGAACGATTGCTGAATTAAGCAAGGCGTTTAATATTAGTATTCCAAAGATAAATGAATCAATCAATGAGCTCATTGAGGAAAAACTGGTTAAGGATTATGGAAAACAGACCTCCAACGTTGGGCGTAAGCCTAACAACTATGGTCTTGAGGCCAACTCGGCCTTTTTTCTAGGCGTTCAAGTTAGCCATGACTATTTAAGTATAGCCATGATAAACATGAAAAAAGAACTCGTAGCGAATAAACATGAGATACCTTTTTCACTGGAAAACAATGAAGAATCGCTCAAAAACATCTGTAAAGAAATAAAAGACTTCATCGGTAAGTTGAATATAAAAAAGGAGAAAATACTAGGAATAGGCATAAACCTCTCCGGACGTATTAACTACCGCACCGGATATTCTTACAGTTACTTCAATTTCTACGAAGATCCACTATCTAATTATTTTGAGCAAGAAATCGGCATCCGCACGTTCCTAGAAAACGATACCAAAGCACTTTCCTATGGCGAATTTTCAAGCAGCTTGGTAACAACAGAAAAAGATGCGCTATTTATTAACGTCGATAACGGAATCGGACTTGGCATCATGATTAACAATCAAATTTACTATGGAAAATCAGGCTTCTCCGGGGAATTTGGTCATATCCCTATTTTTGATAATGATATCATCTGTAAATGTGGTAAAAAGGGATGCTTAGAGACGGAAGCTTCTGGCTACGCCTTACGCCAACGTGTCATCGAAGAAATAAAAGGAGGTGCAACGAGCATTCTTACCAAAAAGTTCACGAATATCGAAGATATCCGATTACATGATATTATTGCGGCAGCAAAAATTGATGATACCCTATCTATTGAAGGCATCAATAGTATCGGGGAGAAACTAGGCCGCGGATTAGCAGCGTTGATTAATATTTTCAATCCAGAGTTGATAATTATTGGCGGTTTATTGGCTAATTCAGAAGAATACCTAAGCCTTCCGCTAAAGAACGCGATTAACAAATATTCATTATCAATAGTCAATAAAGACACTAAGATTGTGATGGCTCACTACAGCCAAAAAAGCGCCGCTATTGGCGCCTGTCTACTACTTCGCGACAGACTGTTATCCATCATCGAGTAAAAATAAAAAAGCCTATGCGCATACGCGCATAGGCCTCTACTTATGTTATAGGGCGATCTGCTTAGAAGATATACTTCAATCCAAATTTTACGCCGTTCTGAAACCCTGAATTAATTCCAATTCCAAAATCATTACTTGTATCACCATCTTTAGGTTTTGATGCAGTCCATCCTACTAAACCAAATGATGCTTCCATAGAGAAGTTTTTGCTGAAGAAGTAATCAACACCAGGAGATAATTGAATACCGTAACCTGTTGTTTTTTGCTCTACTTTAGCAGCACCACCTTCAATTGTTTCTTTACTGAAAGTTAATGGCACTGCCGCTTGACCGAAAATCAAGAAGTTATCAGCAATACCCCAATATTTACGTGCTAAAGGTTGCACAATAAAAGTGTTACTTTTTCCAGTAAGAATCTCAGATGTATTATCTTTCGATCCTAAATAACCTACACCTAATCCGATTGCTGTGGTAGGCGCAACAAATGTTCCTACTACTGGCAATATACTATACTGTTTAATGTCACCATCCGATTGTGTCGAATAGCCGGCTTCTCCCATAATAAACCATTTACCTTTAAATCCTTGTGCTTGTGCTGCAGAAACTCCCATTAAAAGGAACATACCCATAGCAAATACTAATTTTTTCATAGTGTTAATTTTTGTTTTACAACACTAAGGTAGCCCTCATGCTACCTGAAAAAGATGACTATTGTCATGAATAAAAATAAGTCTGACAACAATTAATTGCTAAGAAAAAACAAAGAAGAAAAACACTGTAAATCAGCTATTTTGTTAAAAAACGTTAACTAATTGTAGATAAAAATGACTTTTCTTAATTTCAGTATCATATTATGAATAAGAAAACACAATTTGTATCAGGAGCTGTTGTTATCGGAG
Organism: Sphingobacterium sp. MYb382; assembly: GCF_037572665.1. Classification (NCBI taxonomy): domain Bacteria; kingdom Pseudomonadati; phylum Bacteroidota; class Sphingobacteriia; order Sphingobacteriales; family Sphingobacteriaceae; genus Sphingobacterium; species Sphingobacterium sp. MYb382. Next base: position 88,980 of record NZ_JBBGZT010000026.1, on the reverse strand, counting down.
TCCTCTTTCTTATAAATTGACACACAAACTATAGTACCTAAATAAATGATCATGCATTACCAAAAGATTAACAATCTTATCGGCTGGCTTTGTGCTATACTAGCTACCCTTGTCTATGGCTACACAGCAGACCCCTACACCAGCTGGTGGGACACGGGCGAATTTATAGCCTCAGCCTATCGGTTACAAATCGTTCATCAACCCGGTGCGCCGTTATTCCTGATGATCCAGAATGTTTTTTCCAACCTCGCTCTTTCCGATCCCACCAAAATCGCTTATGCGATGAATATAGGGTCGGCCGTCTGTAGCGGACTAACTATTTTATTTTTATTTTGGACCGTCACCGCGCTTACGCGCAAAGTATTAGGCAGACAGGAAACCGTTGAAGGCAACCGCTGGCAAACAGCCAAAGTGATGCTGGCAGGGGTAATTGGTGCCATGGCCTACTGTTTTACCGATAGTTTCTGGTATTCTGCTGTAGAATCAGAAGTCTATGCTATGTCTTCCTTATGTACTGCGGCCGTCTTTTGGTTGATTCTGAAATGGGAGAGACGTGCAGACGAACAAGATGCTGCACGATGGCTCATCCTCATTGCTTACATCATGGGACTATCCATTGGTGTCCATCTGCTGAACCTACTTACGATTCCTGCACTAGCCTTGGTGATTTATTTCAGAAAGCAAGAAAAAATAACGCTTCTAGGTGCTGCTAAAGCTTTGGCGATTGGCATTGCTGTTCTCGCCGGAATATTATGGGGCATTATTCAGTATACCGTTCGCGCAGCAGCAATTACAGATGTTTTCTTTGTCAATCAATTGGGACTCGGTTTTGGTTCGGGTGTCATCTTTTTCACTTTACTCGTTATCGCACTCCTAGCCTGGGGAATCTATTACAGCATAAAGCGACACAAACCAATATTAAATATCGGCCTGCTTGCCACAAGCTTTGTTTTATTTGGCTACATGTCTTATGCCATGCTTGTGATACGCGCACATGCAGATCCATCACTCAATAATAATGCACCAGACAATGTATATTCCTTTCTCGGCTATGTCGCTCGCGAGCAGTACAGCAGTGAGCCGCTGTTTAAAGGACCTACCTTTGATGCAAAGGTTAATCAAGTAAAACCTACGGAATCATACAAAAAAGGAGCTACTAAATATGAAAAAATAGCAGGCCGTTCCAGCTATAGCTTCGATAAAGAAATGTTGTTTCCGCGCATCTACAGTGATAAGCATGCCGACTTTTATCGCTATTACTTAAACCTGTCACCAACGGAGTCTCCGACGTTTTCCGACAACGTAAAGTTCTTCCTCAACTACCAGCTAAACAATATGTATACGCGGTATTTCCTGTGGAACTTTGTGGGACGCCAAAATGATGAAACAAACTACGTCGATGCACGTAAAGGAAATTGGTTAACTGGAATTAAACAGTTAGACCATACTGCGCTAGACAATCCGTCGCAGCTACCAACAAGCATGCAAACCAACCCCAGTAGAAATGTTTATTACGCACTACCCCTACTTTTAGGGCTCATTGGCTTATTTTGGCATGTACGCAATGATAAACGCTCTGCAACCATTGTGGCGCTACTCTTCTTTTTTACGGGTATAGCTATTGTTCTCTACCTCAACCAGAGCCCCATGCAGCCACGAGAAAGAGACTATGCTTATGCGGGATCTTTCTATGCCTTTGCTATCTGGATTGGGCTGGGCGCTATCGGCATCACCGAGTTCTTTCAACGTAAGCTACACCACAAAGCGGCCCTGTTATCAGCAGGCCTACTATGTTTATTTGCAGGCCCATTGTTACTCCTGCGGGAGAACTGGGATGATCACGACCGCTCTTCAAGATCTGTCGCTAGAGATGTTGCCTACAACTACCTAATGTCTTGCGAACCCAATGCCTTATTATTCACCTATGCAGATAACGACACCTTCCCTTTATGGTATATGCAAGAGGTCGAAGGAGTACGTACCGATGTCCGTATTATTAATCTGAGTTATCTACAATCTCATTGGTACGTTCGTCAATTGAATAATCAAGTCAATGCTGCAGCTCCGGTAAAGCTCGGTTTTGACAGCGATAAAATGCGTGAAGGCGTACGCGACTATCTTCCTTTTGTCGACAGAGGAATTAGTAATCCCGTAGATTTAGACACGTTAATTGCTTTTTTGACATCTGACAATCCAAAGAATCAAGTAGAGATGCAGAATGGAGAAATGTTTAATTACCTACCGGCCAAACGCATAGAGATGCCGGTAGATAAAAAAGCAGCATTAGCGAGCAACACCATACCGCAACAATGGCATAACGCTATTGTTGATAAAATGGAATGGGATTATCCATCGCAATACATGACTCGGGCCGAATTAAGTTTAATGGCAATTATCCTGGAGAACAATTGGAAAAGACCAATATACTTCACCAATTACCTACCTTCCCAAAGTTTGATAGGTTTAGATAACTATATCGTGGACGAAGGCTTGGTAAAGAAATTATTGCCGATAGCCTTTTCTGAAGAGCAGCATGCTGGCACAATTGTACATACGGAAAAACTTTACCAACACATCACGCAGGATTTCAAATGGGGAGCATATAATAAGGTAAACCACTTGGATGTCGATTCTCGACGGTATTTGGAAGGATTTGTGTATCCTGACATCTATGTTCGCGCTTCGAGCTTGTTGAAAGAGGAAGGTGAAATGGAAAAAGCACGTGAAGTAGCTATTAAATCATTGGCCCTACTGCCGAAACGTGCCTACAGTATCAACGAAGCTTATTATTATAGCGATATCGTAGACACCTTGTACAAAACTAAAGAAGTAAGCTTAGCGAACGAATTGACAAAACGCAACTTAAACCTGATACAGGATGAACTGCACTATACTGAAAGCCTCGCGCGTGATAAGCCCGAACTTTTGGACGTTCGAAGCATCAAGTTTGCTTTGAGCACACTGGAATTATACGATCGTATATTAAGTCAGACAGATGACAAGGCGATGTATGCTAACGTAAATAAAGTATATCTGCATTATAAAGAAAAATACGGTATCAAATAAAAAAGGAGGTTTAAAAACCTCCTTTTTTATTTATCCTTTTTTAACCTCTTTTGCCCAAGAGTCTTTCAGCGTCACCGTACGGTTAAACACAAGCTTGTCTGAAGTAGACGTTGTATCTAAAGTATAGTAACCTAAACGAATAAACTGATATCCTTTGCCTAAGGTAGCGTTTGCTAAATCAGGCTCGATATATGCCTTTTCGATAATCTGTAAACTATCTTTATTAATAGAAGCTTTGAAATCTTCTGCGGCCACAGGGTTTTCCTCGTGGAACAGACGATCGTATAAACGCACTTGCGCTTCTTTGGCATGTGCCACAGAAACCCAGTGAATAGTACCTTTAACTTTGATGCCTGAAGTATCTTCACCTGATTTTGAAGTCGGCTCATACGTACAGTGCACTTCTGTTACTTTACCATCAGCATCCTTCACAAAATCATGACAAGTAACGATATAACCATGTTTCAAACGAACAGAAAGGCCTGGACCTAAACGGAAGAATTTCTTAGGAGCATCTTCCATAAAGTCGTCGCGCTCAATCCACAACTCGTTAGAGAATGGAATCTCACGTACGTCACCACCACCTTCAAGCTCTGGGTTATCTTCACCGTGTAGCGTCTCAACTTGTCCCGCAGGATAGTTGGTGATTACTAACTTAATCGGGTCTAAAACAGCCATTCTACGGCTTGCTGTTTGGTTCAAGTCTTCACGAATACAGAACTCTAATAAACTAACGTCAATCATGTTCTCACGCTTCTGAATACCAATACGCTCACAGAAGTTACGAATAGAGGCCGCTGTATAGCCACGACGGCGTAATCCAGAAATCGTAGGCATACGTGGGTCATCCCAGCTTTCTACGAAGCCTTCATTCACCAATTGCAACAACTTACGCTTACTCATAACCGTGTAGGTCATGTTCAAACGGGCAAACTCATATTGCTTAGATGGGAAAATTTCAAGCTTATCAATACACCAATCATATAAAGCACGGTGCGGAATAAATTCCAACGTACAAATAGAATGCGTAATTTTTTCGATAGCATCCGACTGACCGTGTGCAAAATCATACATCGGGTAGATACACCATTTATCACCCGTACGGTGATGGTGTACATGACGAATACGGTACAATAAAGGGTCACGTAAGTGCATGTTCGGATTTGCTAAATCAATCTTTGCACGCAATACTTTCTCTCCATCTTGGTATTTACCAGCACGCATATCTGCAAAAAGCTGTAAATTCTCTTCCACGGAGCGGCTACGTCCAGCTGTAGGAACACCTGGTGTCGTTGGCGTACCTTTTGCTTCCGCAATTTCTTCTGCCGTGCTATCATCAACATAAGCGAGCTCTTTCTTGATAAGATCTACAGCATATGCATATAAAGTCTCGAAATAATCCGATGTATAAAGTTCTTCAGCCCATTGAAATCCTAACCACTGGATATCCTGCTTAATACTATCTACATACTCGGTATCTTCCGTTACCGGGTTCGTATCATCAAAACGCAGATTGGTTTTGCCACCGTACTTCTGCCCTAAACCAAAGTTTAGACAGATAGACTTTGCGTGCCCAATGTGGAGATAGCCATTGGGCTCTGGTGGAAAGCGTGTTAACACGCGTCCATCATGCTTCCCTGACCGAAGATCCTCTTCGATAATCTCCTCAATAAAATTCAGTGATTTTTCTTCATTCAACATAAGAACAAAGTTAGGTATTTAGGCCGATATGTCATGCGCCCGTATAAAATTTATGGGAACCGCACATTCGTAGATAAATCCGTAAATTTGCCTAGCAAAATTGTCTTTCATAAAGAAGAAAGCCAAAGCCATAGCAGAGAGGAGCTAAACGTATGCAAAATAAAAAAGTTGAATTTATAGATTGGGGCTTAGTAGACTATCAGGAGGCCTGGGATAAACAGGAACAGATTTTTACGCGCACCGTAGAAGTTAAGCAAAGCAATAGGCTCAATGAGGTACACGAGCCAACGCCAAATAGCCTCATCTTTACAGAGCATCCCCACGTTTATACCCTAGGAAAAAGTGGACACCAAGACTATCTGCTGCTCGATGAAGCAGGCCTAGAAGAAAAAAATGCTAGCTTTTATAAAATCAACCGTGGAGGCGATATCACCTACCATGGTCCAGGGCAATTGGTGGGCTATCCCATCCTTGACCTCGACAATTTCTTTACAGATATTCACCTCTACCTACGCACTCTAGAGGAAGCCATCATCCGTTTATGTGCTGACTATGGCATTGCCGCAGGCAGATATCCCGGCTATACAGGTGTTTGGCTTGATGCCGACAACGATAAAGCCCGCAAAGTATGCGCCATGGGCGTGCGTGCCTCCCGTTGGGTAACGATGCATGGATTTGCCCTAAATGTAAACGCTGATTTAAATTATTTCGGCCATATTATCCCTTGTGGAATTGAAGACAAGGCCGTCACCTCTTTGGAAAAAGAATTAGGACAGCCCCTGGTGATGAGTGACGTTAAAGAGAAGCTCAAAAAACATATAGCCGATCTATTTGAAATGGAATTGTTTCAAAAATAGAAATATATAAAAAGGGGTTAAACATGTATGTTTAACCCCTTTTTCAGTTAAATAGTCAATACTTTAATTAGCGAACGTGCCACCATACTTTGGCCGTCAGCACGCCATTATCTCCTTGAGCCAATACATTTTTCTCATTGGTATTGATCTCGGTCTCTGGATACATAAAGCGCAACGGATAAGAATTACCATCAACCGCAGCAACAGAATTAGGGAATTTAGGATAGCCTAAACGTCTAAAGTCATTCCAAGCACGAATGTTATTAATACCCGATAGGGCTAACCATTTCTGCTGAATAATGCGTTCAATCTTGTTAGATGCCGATGAAAGTTTCACCTTCTCTTGATCCAAATAACCTACAATATTGTGGTTTTTCACATTGAACAGGTAATTGAAAGACGCTTGAATACCGTCTTTATAGTAAGCATCCGCAGATCCATCAACCCAACCACGCGTAGCCGCTTCGCTCAACATAAAATTAGCCTCAGCCAATGAAATCATTACCGTCGACTGGTTAAACGACTTTAATAAGCCTGCAGGAAGATTACTAGATTCGTTAGGTCCTTTGAAGGATGAGGTATTCACAGCGGCATATTCCGTTTTTATGCTATTCTCACCAAAGATAACACCTGCATAGTCACCTTTCACAGCATTAAAATTTTGCGCTAAACGCGTATCAGCAAGCTCCTTATATTTCGAAATCAAATATTGTGTCGGACGGATGTTCGTATGGTTTGCCACCGCAACACCCGCGTTATTACGGTAAAAGTTTTCATAGAAAGGATTCATCTTTCCTTGGGTATTCAAATAACCAGGATTAACACCGGCATCTTCTAAGATAAAACCAGCTCCATTAGCTTTTATTTTTGCGAGCTCCGCTCGGATATAATCTGCCTGAGCGGAAACCTCCGACTGCGTCAATAGTGCACGTAGCTTTAATGTATTCGCGAAGCGGAACCATTTATTTTTATCTCCTTTGAATAAAACGTCATCACTCGTCGGCAATAAAGAAGCATCCTTAATCTCCTCAATTCCTTCATTAATTAGATTAATTGATTTCTCGTATACATCTTTGCCCGTATTATAGGTCGGGTGAAGAAATACAGATCCATTTAAAGCGTCGTCAAAAGGAACATTATTATAGAAGTCTACCAAAGTGAAGAAATGGTAAGCCATCATAATTTTAGATATACCCATATAATAACGAGCATCCTCTTCGATGGCCTGATTAAGAATCTTTTTGTAGAATAATAAAGTATTGTAGTTATTCTCCCATACAGGCACCCCATCGCGGGAATCACGAATAGCAGGGCCATTATACAATTTTAAAGCGGTAAAGCTATTTACGCCTTCATTGGAGGTACCCCAGTATCCTCCCCATAAGCCTCCAATTTGATTGAGAGTCGTCGTCTCATAGTTTGCCGAAGCAACCAATGCAGCAGGAAGCTTCACATTTAAACTTAAATTCTCTTCTACCGGTCTGTTAGGGTCTGTATTAACATCAAAGAAGTCGCTACAGGAAACGCTTGTTAACGCTAAGACCGATAGTAAGCCTATTTTATAGAGTGTATTTTTCATTTTTGTCTGATTAGAAAGTCAAGTTCACATTAAAACCTACGGATCTCGAAGTTGGAATTTGTCGGAAACTAGCATAACCATCCGTTTGGTTATACAAAGCCTCTGGATCACCAATTTTATTAGATGAATGACGGATAATAAACAAGTTGTTAGCCACAAAGCCGATACTTGCTTTTTTCAAGAAATTCTGCTTCTGCAATACTTTGGCAGGCAAAGCATAACCGATGTATAGCTCACGAAGCTTTAAATAATCAGCTTTTGCCGCTGTAACAGTCTGCACATTACTGTAGCGCGTCCACCAGTTTTTATCCCCTGCAGAATACACGCTTGTATTCTCTACAATAGAACCATCATCTTGCTTAATCATAGAATTTGGTAAGATAAATTTATCACGTCCATATTGGGCTGTCTCTGGGTGTGTTCCTGCAGCATACATACGAGGAACAACCTCTGAATACATCCAGCTACCAAGACGTGAATCAATCTGTAGGCCTAAAGAGAACTCTTTATAACGGAAGTTTGTGTTAAATCCGAAAAGGTATGGAGGAACCATCGTCCCTAAAATCACCTCTTCTTCATTCATGAGAACATTTCCATTTTTATCTAAAACGATTTTCCCATCTTGACGTAAGAAATCGCTCATCTGTAAGGTTGGATAAGCATATCCCTTAATTGCATAGGCTTGACGGAAGATTTGGAAACGATCGCCAGCATACAAATCCTTAGCTTTAGTATCCGTATACGTGAAGTTCAAACCGAAGCTCAATTCCATTTCTGGCTTGCGAATAGCCGTTCCTGTCAACATCACCTCTAATGTTTTATTGATCATACGACCAGCATTAACTTGCGTAGAATTGAATCCTGTAGCACGCGACATGCCGGCATTAAAAATTTGTCCATCAGAATCAGAATACGCATAAGCAATATCCGTATTCAAGCGACTGTTGAAGAAACTTAACTGTGTTCCCACTTCATAAGAAGTAACAAACTCAGGCTTCAATAATCTATTAGGCTCCACTAAGGATGGTGTAAACCCAACAAGGCTACCAAATGGGAAACCATTAAGTTGGCTATAGGTAAGGTTTAAGCTATAGGGATCCAACGTTACATTTCCCGTACGGTTGAATGAAGCAAAAACACGACCATAATTCAACAATGAAGAACCTTTCAACGATTCGATAGCATCTGTAAATACAAAAGAAGTACTTACGCCAGGCGTGAAATAGGTATTATTCTTAGGATCTAGTGTAGATACTTTATCGCTACGTCCCACTAATGTCAAGAACAAATAGTTACGATAATCAACGGTAAACTCACCGTAGCCAGCCATCGAGCGATATTGCGTCAAGGTAGAACCTCCCGCCAATTCGCCGATGCGTGAACCTTGATTAAAGATGTCTTCTAAAAGTAGATTGTTGGCCGCCACATTCATGTCTTTACGATCATCCATGCGCACATTGTAACCTAATAATAATTTTGTAGAGAAATCACCGAACTTCTGACGGAAATTTAAGATGAAATCATTATTCAAACGCTTAAAGTTTGAGCCTGTATCGTTTACCGTTCCGTTGATATTACGCGTTGAAATATTAGAAACTAGCTTCTTATTTGTTACACGTCCATCCTGTGATTGCAAATAATAACCCGTTCTATTTGTTGCTGAAAACCAGTCCGTAAAATCATAGGTAAACTCTAATTTTGAATTTAACGTATGCTGATCGAAGGTATTTCTGTTATTATCCGCCATAAAAATAGGATTTCGGGTTGAAGCCACTGGGTTGTACCAGTTCAGCGGATGGTTTGGAGAAGTAGGATCTTCCCAATTGCGCGCTTCTTTATAGTCAATGTTGGCCGGCTGTGTATACACCGACAACCAAGGGCCATCACTCGTTGTATTGTTCTTAAAGAACACATAGTTTACGGCATAAGAAGTTGATAATTTATTGAAAGAACGTGAACCGTTAAAACGGGCCCCTGTACGACTCGAGCGGTCTCCTGGAATGACACCTTTGATACGTACATCTTGCAAAGACATAAAATAGGTACTTTTCGCATCGCCACCAGAGAATGATAAATCGTTCTGCGCTGTAATTCCAGTATCGAAGAACCCTAAACGGTTATCTTTACTTGGTGCAGCATATAATTTTTGCGGCTGAACGCCATTAATCGGCAAGCCGAAATCGCGCATAGAGCCATCAAACAAATCACCCCATGAATCATTGGCAACAGCACTATAAACGCCGTTTTGCCCCTGTCCATATTGGTTTTGAGCTGGTGGCAACAAATATACATTGGAGAACGTTGTGCTATTAGAGAAGTTAATCTCGCCTACATCAGAACGACCCGACTTGGTGGTAATCATAATCGCACCATTCACCCCTTCAGAACCATATAATGCGGCTGCATTGGCTCCTTTCAATACAGTAATATCGGCAATATCATTTGGATTGACCCGTGTAATATCTGGCAATGGCACTCCATCCACCACATAGATAGGATCATTCTTACTACGATTTAAAGAACGTGTACCACGCATACGAATTTGAATGCCTGGATCAGTCTTTCCAGAGGTAAGATCCGTTGCATTAATACGAAGGCCAGCTACTTTACTCGATAAAGCCAATAAAGGATTTACAGCTTTACCTAAGTTTAAAGCCTCATTGTCTACAGATTGCGCTGAAGTACCAAGCTCCCGTGAAGAACGTTTAATCCCTAAAGCTCCTGTTACAAATACTTCAGAAATAGCGTTAATATTGCGCTCTAAGCGAATAATAAGGTTATCATCGCCCCCTTTTAATACTTGCGAATAGCTATGATGTCCAATCATCTTTACTTGAAGCGTTTGCCCCAGATGTGCATTCAATAAAAAGCCTCCTTGACTACCCGAAATCGCAGAACCGGAGCGGGTATTTTCTAAAATTGTAATTGTTGCCCCTTCAAGAGCTACACCTGTTTCGGAATCTAGGACCTTCCCTTTGATGACGATATGCTGCTGCGCATAGGCAGTACTCAACATACATAAAAGTCCAATGGAGAGCAGGACTCGTTGAAAGAAAAATTTCATATAATTAAGAATAAATAAAATTAAAAAAGCGCTAGCGTTTAGAACTAGTCTAAATAATTACGGCCAAAATTAGAATTAATCTAAACAAGCTGATGACGTAATCCGAAAAATATATTACAGTAAAAGAAAAATAATAGGTAGTTGGGCCAAAAGAATCTTCCCTTTCTTGATGAAAGGAATTTGTTTACGTAAAGAAAAAAGCTATCTTTGACATAATTAGAATAAGTCTAAATAAAAATGATTTATTGACATGCCTTTTATTTCTGCACAATATAATTTCAAACACAAGCTTGTCGAAGGAGCACATACGTTAGCTTATAACGCACAGGAAGCCCATTATTTAAACATTATATTAAGCGATGACTCTGATTCCATCAATTACCGAATAGATGACCACCAGTTTCTACTCGAAAAAGGATTCAACACCATCCATTATATTAATGCAGGTGCTACTATAGACTTTATCAGTCCTTGCCCTAGCAACCGTTGTGTCATCATAATTTTCTCGCCCGAACACTTACATTTTTTTCACGAAAAGTACCACCAAGAGACAGACCGTTTCCTTTCGGGCTATTTTACGCGTAGTGATCAACACTTACGTTTACTATTTGAACAAATTTGTGGACAAACAGAAAGTGAAGATTTCTTTAAGCTGAAAAGGGAGCTTATCCTTTTAGAAATTATCCTGCGCCAAGCAGAAACGCTGGTTGTAGAGAGTGAGAATCATGAGGTTATTGCCTTAAAAAGCCATTACGACAAAATAGTGCTCGCCAAACAAATCATAGAAGACGATCTATCGCAAAGTCATAGCATCCCAGAGCTGGCGAAGCAGGTGGGCACAAATGTTCAATACCTAAAAAAATATTTTAAGCAATATTTTGGAAAAACGGTGATGAACTACATCACGGATAAGAAAATGGAATATGCAAAAGAGCTCATTATGACGGGGCAGCACCGTATTTCAGATGTAGCACACATGACGGGTTATAAACATTCTACCCATTTCACAACGGCTTTCAAAAAACACTACGGTTTTATTCCGAACTCCTTAAAATATACATTTCTATTACAGCAGGGAGCTACGGTGCTCAGCGAACTAGAAACAATCATTCAACAGATTTTATAATAACAAAAAAAGGGGCTTCATAAAGAAGCCCCTTTTACTTTTATCTTATTATTGGAAGTCCCATCTTACGAATGCTTCGATAGCTTCATAATCTGCTAATCCCAACTTGTGGTATAAACCAGCTGTTTCGCTTGTACGATCCTCAGCACGCACCCAGAATTCACGTGGATCATCACCCGGGAATACAGGAACATCTTTTTGTGACTGGTGCTTGAAGATGGCTAGACGCTTACGCTTAACCTCCTGCGGAGAAAGTGGAACAGCCATTTGAATCTCGTGGATTGGATATTCATGCCAAGCACCACGGTATAACCATAACCAACAATCTTTTGTCCACTCGTCAGTTTTCGCTAAGCGCTGTAATGCTTCAAATAGGATATCAAAACATACGCGGTGCGTTCCGTGCGGATCGGCAAAATCGCCTGCCGCAAATACTTGATGAGGCTTCACATGGCGTAATAACTCCATCGTTTGTTGCACATCATCTTCGTAAGAAACTTCCTTAGAGAATTTCCCTCTATCATAGAAAGGTAAATCTTGGAAGTGGATATTTTCGTTAGGTAACCCTACAAAACGCGCTCCAGCGATAGCTTCACCTTTACGGATTAACGCTTTAATTGTACGGATAATTTCTGGATCTACCTGATTTGGTTGTTTTGTTTTAAAGAACTCTTGTGCATCGGTATAGATTTTCTTCGTCAACCCTTGATCATCATCGATAGCACCAGCGAAATCTTGAACAAACTCTAAATAACGTAATACATCATCATCCCATACCGCTGTATTTCCTGAAGTTTGGTAAGCAACGTGAACGTTGTGTCCTTGATCAGCCAAGCGGATGAATGTTCCACCCATAGAAATTACATCATCATCTGGATGTGGAGAGAATAAAATTACATTTTTACGCGCAGGCTCAGCACGCTCCGGTCTGTTGGTGTCGTCCACCCCTGGTTTACCACCTGGCCATCCCGTAATCGTACGCTGCAATTCGTTAAAAATCTTGATATTGATGCTGTAAGCTGGTCCTTTTTCCGTTACCAACTGTGCCATACCATTATTATTGTAGTCTTCGTCAGTAAGCTTCAAAATTGCTTTGTTCAATTTCAAAGACAACCAAACAACTGCTTTTTTCGTTAGGCTATCCGTCCATACAACTTCATCGGCTAACCAAGGTAAGTCGAAACGTGTCAACTGAGAAGCAGCTCCTTCGTCAAGAATAAATTCTACATTCGGCGATAGCTGTAAGAATGTCGCTGGAATTTCTCCAGAAATTTCCCCTTCTACGGCTTTCTTAATGATTTCAGCCTTTTTCTCATTCCAAGCCAATAACACAATCTCCTTAGCTTTGAAGATTGTTCCTACCCCCATAGTAATGGCCTTGGTTGGTACATTTTCTTTACCACCGAAATCACGTGAAGCATCACGACGCGTTAAATCATCTAAAATAACTAAACGTGTTCCCGAGTTTGGCGCTGAACCAGGCTCATTAAAGCCGATGTGTCCTGTACGTCCGATACCCAATAATTGAATATCTAAACCACCAAGGCTGGAAATCTTCTGCTCGTATGCCTCACAGAAAGCATGAATTTCACTCTCTTGTAAAGTACCATCAGGAATATTGATATTCTCAACAGGGATGTCGATGTGGTCAAACAAGTTTTTCTTCATGAAAGTCACATAGCTTTGATCAGCATCTGGCTTCATTGGATAATACTCGTCCAAGTTGAAAGTAACCACATTCTTGAAGCTTAATCCTTCTTCTTTATGAAGACGTACAAGCTCTTTGTAAACTTTCACCGGAGTCGCTCCAGTTGCGAGTCCGAGAACAGCCGTTTCACCTTTTTCTTGTTTTTGTTTAATGATGGTAGCTATGCGCTGAGCAACATCAACAGAGGCAACGTTTTGATTCTCGGATACCGTTACTGGTACGCGTTCAAAACGTGTCTCCTCTAGTAAATTTAATCTTGCCATTTAATTTAGGAATATATACTGTTTAACAACCTGAATAACAAATTTAAAAATAAAAGATTGGGAAACCGAAAAAATCATGCGAAATCCTGCAAAAAAATGCATTTTTACCAGCTAAATCGATTGTGTTGACTTATTTCTCTTAATTTCAAGGACTTCAAGCGAGAGAAATCAGCCTACATTTCCCATTTTTAAGACGGAAAGGTCCTAAAATTTGTTTAATTTCGAATTGAAAGCTTTTTGTCATTTTCCAAACACGCATAACCTACTACTCTGGTAGATTTTATATATTTGGCTATTAAATATTAAAACGCATGAAAAAACTTTGGTTAACTACCCTACTTGCTATACCGTTTTTCCTTTTCGCACAAACCGAAAAGGAGACACTAAAGGAACAAGTAAAAGCGAATCCAAAAACTGTAGAAAGTATTAAATTGATACAGAAAATTGGTGGCTATGATCCGGATTATCGTGAACTACGCACGCTATTCAGCGGACTGGACAAATCAGTGCGTAAATCAAAGGAAGGCCAAATTTTTGATTACTATCTAAAACGACTAGAAAATGCGGCTGTTGGTAAAAAAGCACCTGCAATTACGCAGCTCACACCCGATGGTGATCCTTTTTCGTTAACGGATTTAAAAGGCAAATACGTATTGGTTGATTTTTGGGCTTCATGGTGTCCGCCATGTCGTGCCGAAAACCCAAATTTAGTGGCTACCTACAATTTATATAAAGATAAAAACTTCTAAATCTTAGGGGTTTCCTTCGATAGAAAGCATGAAGACTGGATCAAAGGTATTGCCGACGATAAGCTGACATGGAAGCATGTGTCTGACCTTCAAGGATGGAACAATGCCGCAGGAACACTATACGGCGTGAAAGCTATACCACAGAACATTTTGGTTAACCCAGAAGGTGTTATTATCGCTAGAAACCTTCATGGTGATGCCCTTAAGGCTAAATTAGCCGAAATTTTAAAATAAAAAATAATGCTGCCCTTTGGAGGGCAGCATTATTTTTTATAAGACGAAGTCTATATTTCATCCCCCGCAGGAGATTTTATTTTTTAACCAAACAAGGCATTGAACAAATTCTCTAAGGTTGCCATAGGGCGAATAGCAATATTGAATTTTTTAGGATCCAAACCTTTAGTATTGTACTTCGATATAAAGATTCCTTCAAAGCCGAGCTTCTCAGCCTCAGCAATACGCTGTTCAATACGATTTACGGCACGTATTTCTCCAGACAGCCCTATTTCACCAGCAAAGGCAAGATGACCAGGAAGAGGCATATCTTGCTGCGATGAAATTATAGCCGCTACGACGGCCAAATCGATAGCCGGATCTTCAACACGCAGACCTCCAGCAATATTAATAAACACATCTTGAGCACTCAATCGGAAACCGAAGCGTTTCTCTAGCACCGCCAATAGCATATTCAGGCGCTTCGAATCGAAACCCGTAGAGGTGCGCTGTGCATTCCCAAAAGCAGTAGTACTCACTAAGGCCTGCACCTCAATCAAACGAGGCCTCGCTCCTTCCAACATGGCGGCAATAGCAACGCCACTGACAGGCTCTTCACGCTGCGATAGCATAATCTCTGAAGGATTAGACACTTCGCGTAAGCCTTGCCCCTGCATCTCGTAGATGCCGAGCTCTGAGGAAGAGCCGAAGCGATTTTTTACGGCTCGAAGAATCCGATATACATGATGACGATCACCTTCAAACTGCAACACGGTATCCACCATGTGTTCCAACACTTTAGGCCCAGCAATGGAGCCGTCCTTCGTGATATGACCGACAATAAAGACAGGCGTGCTTGTCTCTTTAGCGAAGCGAAGCAGCTCTGCTGTACATTCACGCACCTGCGAAACTGACCCTGGAGCCGATTCAATCTGCGATGAATGCAAGGTTTGTATCGAGTCAATAACCACAATATCTGGCTGCACGACTTCAATTTGCTTAAAAATTTGTTGTGTAGAGGTTTCCGTTAGGATATAGCAATTTGCTTTTGCATGTTGAGACAAGCGCTCTGCACGCATCTTTATTTGCTGCTCACTCTCCTCTCCCGAAATATACAATGTTTTAACCTGCGAAAGGCCTAAGGCCACCTGCAGCATGAGCGTAGACTTCCCAATACCGGGCTCCCCGCCGATGAGCACCAATGAACCTGGAACAATACCTCCACCCAATACGCGATTAAACTCTTTATCGGGTGTCGCCATGCGTTGTTCATCTTGATATACAATCTCATGGATAATGGCCGCTTTACTTGTCTTTTTCCCTGAAATTTGTGTTGTACTACTGCGCCAATCGGGCACTTTAGAGCTCCCTTGCTCGACAAGTTCTTCAACAAAAGTATTCCAGTTTTTACAGGAAGGACATTGTCCCAACCACTTCGCCGAAGCATAGCCACACTGCTGACAAAGGAAAGAAGATTTTGATTTAGCCATCAAACGAAGGTAACAAAAAGCAAAGAATTTATAGCTAAATTACCGTCACAGTGTAACATCTTATCCCTATCTTCGACTTATAGGCTGTACATGGATAAAAACCTCGAAATAGAATTCGTAAACCTGTTGGAACAACACCAAAACATACTGCACAAGATATGTAGGTTGTATGCTTCTGACATGGATACACATAAGGATTTATTTCAGGAGATGGTCATCCAGTTGTGGCATGCTTATCCCCGATTCAAAGGGTAATCAAAATTCTCTACGTGGGCCTATCGTGTGGCATTAAACACGGCGATATCCCTCTTCCGCACGAAAAAAAGAAAAATTGAAACGGTAGCTTTAGATAATAGCTTCCTCAACATCTCTTACGAAGAATATGATGCCAAGCAAGAAGAACAGCTTGCGGTACTCTACCAAGCGGTACACAGGCTCAACGACATTGAAAAAGCACTCGTCTACATGTACTTAGAAGATAAAGATTATGCGGAGATTTCCGAAACGCTAGGTATTACCGAAGGGAATGCCCGTGTGAAGATGAATCGCATCAAAACAAAACTGAAAAACATGTTAAATCAGAAAGGAGAAGCATCATGGACGGACTAGATTTACTGAAACAACATTGGCAAAAAGATAGTAACTTCCCCAAGATCGACAAAGAGGAAATACGAGTGATGCGCCATAAAAGCTCCTCTTCTATCGTGAAGTGGATATTTATTATCAGTGTCAT
Organism: Sphingobacterium sp. MYb382; assembly: GCF_037572665.1. Taxonomy (NCBI): domain Bacteria; kingdom Pseudomonadati; phylum Bacteroidota; class Sphingobacteriia; order Sphingobacteriales; family Sphingobacteriaceae; genus Sphingobacterium; species Sphingobacterium sp. MYb382. The sequence goes on along the minus strand of NZ_JBBGZT010000026.1, from coordinate 72,431 downwards.
TGAACTCGTTGTAGGCTTTGTAATGGGGCTTTTTGTCAATACAGAACGGATGGATCAGTACCCGCACTTGTCGGTTATCTATCAAGTATATGCTATTTTATTTCAAATAATTATCATCTACTTCATTTATCGTTTTTTTAAGAGCTATGCCACGATTCGAAATACAAAAAACACCAATGTTCTCCTCAAAAATATTTTGAGTACACGACAACAGGTTAATAATTATATAAAATTTAATATCTACTGTTTTGCGATCGTGTTTCTACTCGTCATCGTTGAAGAAACGGTTATGAAGCTACAAACACGCACGGAAGAAGGGCAAATGATTGTTCTCCTCATAACGGTTCTTTTTTTAGTAATATTCGGTATTCTTTTCATTCTATTGATGAAATTTTACTACAAACTCTTATATCAAAGATTACTCAAAAAGTTAAATGCGAACTACGAGGAGCTTAATCGCTTAGAAACGGATGAAGAATAAGGATAAAAGCTTTGTTTTGCGGGTGAAGCATCGTAAATTAGCTTTATGAAGCCACAAGATAACAAACCTTTCCTATCCAAGTCTTCGCAATTTAACCGAAAAGCGATGCGCATCATGAATATTATTGCGATTAGTATGTTCTTGTTGGCGATTATTTACAAAGTATTTTTTTCGAAATAACAAGCTACATGTCTAAGAAACAACTTTTAAACACAACGAATGCGCCAGCAGCGATTGGCCCTTACAATCAAGCCGTTAAAGCGGGAAACACCTTATATGTATCTGGGCAGGTTCCTTTTATTCCAGAGACGATGGAATTGGTAACTTCAGGCGTTGCCGACGAGACACACCAAGTACTTAAGAATGTAGAAGCTATCTTAACCCATGCGGGTTACAGCTTTGCTGATGTCGTAAAAGCGACAATTTTTATCAGCGACATGAACGACTTCGCAACAATAAACGAGGTTTATGCACAGTATTTTACGGAAGAACAACCTGCTCGTGAGTGTGTTGCCGTAAAGACGCTCCCTAGAAATGTAAACGTAGAAATATCCGTTATTGCCTGGAAAGCATAAACGTGAACAGCGAACAAAATAATCAAGAAAGCCGCAGTACGTATTTTATTGCGGCTTTTTTACCACCTTTAATTTGGGGATTTATGTCAATCCCTGTGCGACAAATTCAAGCGTGGCCAGCAGATGATATCCTAAATTATCGCATCATTACTGCTGTACTCTTACTGAGCACCTACCTCCTATTATTTCGTCGCAAAGCCATCTTAAAAGATAAAGCTACTTACTTAGCGCTCTTACCTAAAGAACGTAAAAAGTTTGCCGTACAAACCTTTTTAAGCGCTATTTTAATCTTCGGAAACTGGTACAGCTACATCTACGCCATCAATAATATAAGCGTACAAGCAGCTGCTTTTGCCTACATGATTTGCCCTTTAATTACCGCTTTTGGTGCTTTTTTTCTGCTCAAGGAGGAATTATCTAAACAAAAATGGATAGCCTTACTCCTCGCTAGCTTCAGTGTATACCTACTGATGACAGGCTCCTTACTCCATGTCGTTGTATCTATCACTATAGCCGCCTTTTATGCATTCTACCTGATTATTCAACGCACGGTAAAAGGTTTTGACAAATTAAATCTTCTCGCTTTGCAATTGCTTATTTGTAGTGTCTTTATCATCCCTATACTCCTACTACAACATCACCCTATACCGACAAGTGCTCATTTTTGGTTTAATATCGTATTAATAGCCGTGCTATTCACCATCATTCCTTTGTTCTTGAGCATGTATGCCCTGATTAAAATATCATCGAGCACCACCGGTATTCTGCTCTACATCAACCCTATCATAGCCTTTCTCCTAGCTCTATTTTATTTCAAGGAATATGTAGACCCAAGACGATATATCGCCTATGGCATCCTACTCCTCGCCATTGCACTTTTCAACGGGGAAACTATTGCTAGACTATTCATCAAAAATAAAAAATAAAGGCTGTAGCACAGCTTACGTGTACAACGTTATAAAAAGACTAACTAATCTTATTTTCATGAAAAGAATCTTCTTATTTCTAGTGCTTTGCACGGCTGTATTGGCGTGTAGTAAGGATGAAAAAACGTATGAGCATTGGTCGAACCTTGCTAATGAAAAACTAAATGAAATTCAAGCACTTAGCCAAAAAGTTTCGTGCACAAATATTGATGACTTTGAGGTCGTTTCAATAGGCTATAACATATATAGCTTAAATCATCCCAGTATCAAAAAAGAGTTTGAAAAACTCCAAAAAGAATATAATAACTTTCGTGCTAAAGCCGACAAAGCTGCCGGAGATGGTCGCGTATATAATGATATGATTATGTTGCCTGCAACACCGCCCATCCGCAAAGAATGTAAAAATGGAAAAGCGACATTAGTGCTTATTAAAGACCTTAATTTAGCGGAAACAAATAAAGAGATTGCAAGCAGAAAAAAAGAAATTGACACTTTCTACAAAGATGTAGTCTGTGGAAATGCGAACGATTGGAGTCTAATAGCCATTCCTAAAGACTGTTGCCCAGAATTTATCCCTATAAATAACAAAATTAAAAGAAACGAATTTCTCGTTCTGACCAATACATACACACAATTAGTCAGCAAAAAGCAAATCTTAGAAAACAAAACCTGCGTAGGCATTGTGTGTGGACAAAAGCCGCCAACAATAGCCTGCGAAGGTGAAAAGGTCGTTCTTAAGCCATCAACACTATAATTTTTAGCCAATATTTGTTAAATTAGCCATTTGAAGGATGGCTAATTTAACAACAATAACTCCCATAGACTACCTCAAAGGGGTAGGCACGCAGAAAGCTGATGTACTCAAAAAAGAGTTAGCGATTTTCACCATTGGTGATTTATTGCAGTATTACCCATTCCGTTATATTGACCGCACGCAATTTCATAAAATAAAAGATATACACCCCGACATGATTGGTGCGCAGGTGCTTGGTCGATTAAGTCACATCAAAGAAGTCGGGCAGAAGCGTGGCAAGCGACTAGTAGCGCAATTCAGAGATGAAACGGGCGTCATAGAACTCGTTTGGTTTCAAAGTATTACCTGGTTAAGAAAAGGACTTAAGGAAGGTGCCGCTTATATTATCTATGGTAAACCGAGTTCCTTTAACGGGCAATTATCCATCACACATCCGGAAATGGAGCTGTACCAATCGCAAGAGAAAAAGATTGGTAACTTAACGATGCAACCCGTTTATTCATCGACAGAAAAACTAAAAAAGTTTAGTTTAGAAACCCGAGGCATTCAGAAGCTACAGCAAAGTGCGCTAGAGCTACTCTACAACGGCCTACAGGAGACCATGCCTGAACATATCATCGCTGACCATAATTTAATGAGTCACCAGAAAGCGGTATTAGCCATCCATTTTCCGCAGAGTGTACAAGACCTAAACGCCGCAATTCAACGTTTAAAATTTGAAGAACTTTTCTTTATTCAGCTGCGTTTACTTCACAACAAACAACTGAATACCAGCAAATATAAAGGTCATCGATTTGATAAAGTGGGAGAGAAGTTCAACACCTTCTTTCAGGAACGTATTCCGTTTCCGTTGACCAATGCGCAAAAGCGTGTTATCAAAGAAATACGCCTCGACACTAATACTGGCGCTCAAATGAATCGTTTGGTGCAGGGAGACGTAGGATCAGGAAAAACTGTTGTTGCCCTGATGTCCATGCTTTTAGCGATTGACAATGGCTACCAAGCCTGTATGATGGCGCCTACAGAGATTTTGGCTCAGCAACATTATGCAGGCATCCGAGAGTTGCTAGGTGAGGGGCTCGCCTCTGTAAAGCTATTGACAGGGTCTACAGGAGCAAAAGAGCGTCGATTAATCCATCAAGAGCTGGAGGAAGGCTCTTTAGATATCTTGATTGGTACGCATGCCCTCATTGAAGATAAGGTAAAATTTAAAAATATTGGTTTCGTCGTTATCGACGAACAACACCGCTTTGGGGTAGAACAACGGGCGAAATTATGGCGCAAGAATGTTATTCCACCACATATGTTGGTCATGACAGCTACACCAATCCCGAGAACCCTTGCTATGACGATGTATGGCGATTTGGATATCTCTGTTATCGATGAGTTACCTGCAGGTAGAAAGCCTATCAAAACGGTTCATTTTTTTGAAAACCAACGTCTTCGTTCTTTCGGGCTTATGCGTGAAGAGATTGCCAAAGGACGCCAAATATACCTCGTTTATCCATTGATCAAGGAAAGCGAAAAGATGGATTTGCTCTATCTAGAAGCAGGATTAGAAAATTTGCAGCGTGAATTTCCAGCGCCTAAATACCACATCAGTATTGTGCATGGCAAAATGAGTGTCAAAGAAAAAGATTTCGAGATGCAGCGTTTTATTAAAGGAGAGACACAAATCATGGTTGCTACAACGGTTATTGAGGTGGGGGTAAATGTGCCTAACGCATCGGTGATGATTATTGAAAACTCCGAGCGATTTGGCCTTTCGCAGCTGCATCAGCTACGTGGCAGGGTAGGACGTGGAGCCGAACAATCGTATTGTATCCTTATGTCGAGCAATAAGCTCAGCAAGGAGGGACGTACGCGCTTAGAAACAATGGTACGCACCAATGATGGATTCGAAATCGCAGAGGTTGATCTAGAGCTCCGTGGGCCGGGTGATATCTCTGGAACACAACAGTCGGGTGTGCTGGACATGAAAATAGCGAATTTAGCCAGCGATCAAGCTATTTTAACACGAGCGCGTCAAACGGTGATTCAACTCTTTAAAGAAGATCCCCAACTTCTGGAGCATAAAAACCAGCTCTTAAAACTGTTCTTACACCGACAGAACTCGGGGATCACCTGGGATAAAATATCCTAAACTATTTCTTAATATAACAAATTGCTATAGGGGTAGCGCTCGTTATGAAGCTTAACAATGATTTCATAAAGCTTCACTTTGAACTCTTCTAGATTTTCTTTGTTCGTTGCTGAAATAAAGAGCGCAGGATCTGCATTTTTTGCCATCCAGGAGTTCTCAAAGTCTTTCAAAGTAACTTTAATCTCTTCACCTTCTTCATTTTCGGATACAGGCGCTTTATACAAATCTATTTTATTGAATACGGTAATAACAGGCTTATCCAACGCTTTAAGCTCTTCTAAGGTGTCGTTAACGGCAACAATATGATCTTCAAAATTAGGATGCGAGATATCAACCACATGAATTAAAACATCGGCTTCACGCACCTCGTCCAACGTTGATTTAAAACATTCTACCAGATGGTGAGGTAGCTTACGAATAAATCCTACGGTATCAGAAAGCAAGAAAGGCAAGTTATCGATAACGACCTTACGAACGGTTGTATCTAAGGTTGCAAAAAGCTTATCTTCAATTAACACATCAGACTTAGAAATCATGTTCATAATCGTCGACTTACCCACGTTGGTATAACCCACTAAAGCTACACGAATCAACTCGCCACGGCTCTTTCTTTGTGTTTCATTTTGCTTATCAATAGCCTTCAAACGCTCTTTTAACAAAGATACCTTGTTAAGAATCATACGTCTATCCGACTCAATCTGGCTTTCACCAGGACCACGCATACCGATACCACCACGCTGACGCTCCAAGTGGGTCCACATACGCGTTAAGCGTGGCAAAAGATACTGCAACTGAGCGAGCTCAACCTGAGTCTTTGCTTGTGCCGTCTGCGCATGCTTTGCAAAGATATCTAAGATAAGATTGGAACGATCCAATACCTTAATCTGAAATTCCTTTTCTATATTTCGTAATTGTGAAGGCGATAACTCATCATCAAAAACAACCATATCGATTGATTCTGCAATAATATATGCTTTCACATCTTCCAATTTACCACTTCCAATAAAGGTAGCTTTATCTGGTAAAGTAAGCTTTTGTGTAAAAATTTTATCTACAACGCCACCAGCAGTTTCTACCAAGAAAGCAAGCTCTTCTAAATACTCGTGCGCTTTCTCGTCTGTGGTATGCTGTGTAATGACCGAAACCAAAACTGCTCGTTCTTGTTTAATGGCCGTATCGTATATTTTGGTTTTTCCCATGTAGTAATTATCTTTTTATTTCCGTTTATACAGCTGCCCGCAGTGCTATGCCAGCTTCCGCTGCATCACGAAATCATCTAAAACATATGCAAAATAAGGAATATCTACCGTTTCTGTTACCACAAACCCCTGTTTTAGGTAAAAATTATAGGCATTGGTATTTCCTCTATTTACATTTAATTCAAGATAAGGCAATCCTAATTCAGTGGCCTTATCTGCCGCAAAATTAATTAATTGTTTACCATATCCTTTTCCTTGGCCCGTTGGCACAAGGTATAGCTTCTCAATACGCAACAAGTCACCCTTGGGAAGAATCGTAATAAAGCCTACATTGATTCCTTCGTCCCGAAGGATAAAAAAAGTATCTCCTTTTTGTGTAGCTTCTTCAAATCCCTGCTCTTTGTAACTGCGGCTGAGCATAAAATCAATCTGCTCTTCAGCCAAAATTCCAGCATAGCCGGTACGCCAACTTTGTTCGGCCATTTGGCTGATGCTTTCCCAATCTAGTGCTGTTGCCTTATATATTTCCATTAAATAGTTTCTCCTACCAACACAAAATCCGACGTATTAAACGCCAAATAAATAAAACCATCGTGCTCTACCTCAAAGGTATCGTCAGCAACTTTACGCACTCCAACGAGCGACTTAAGTGCTGACTCTTTCACAAATAACAAATCGCCTTGCTGCTTCCATTTTTCATAATCGGTATGAACCAACACATGGCGCACGCCGTCAACGAAAAACACCAAATTTATAGCCTTCGCAAAATCAGCAATCCCCTCTGGAATAACATCTGTTAGGATATTTACCGCCTTATAATTATTGGCAATAAGATAGTTCAAAGCAGTATCAACAAAGGAGCCATCGGGGCTGATAAAGCGTGTTTGTTCTTGAAAAAAGCCTGTATCGTTAGGCTTTTCGCCAACCACAAAATCCACTTTAATTTGTTCGGACAATAGAAAATCAACAGTATAGTCGCTCGCAAAGATGGAGGGACTCCATTCCAAAAGCTGACCTAGATATTCTGCATTTAAGCCCTTCAAAGAAGCGACAATCAATGCAGGTTCTTGATTTTCACGAACGATATGATGTGAAGACATATAATAAATTGATGCTAATTGTAAAACCCTACCAAAGGTTCAAAAGCGATTATTTAGCCGCTAGGCGACGTAGTGTGATGTAAGCCATCAAACCAATACCTGTTTCTAAAGCACGCTCCTCAATATCGAAGTTCGGTGTATGCACCGCAGAAGTTATTCCACGTGCAACGTTGCCCGTTCCTAAACGATAGAAACATGCATTAATAGCCTGCGAGTAGTACGAAAAATCTTCGGCCGCAGGCCAAATATCTAACTCAACCACATTTTCGGCACCGAGGAAATCTTCAGCGAAAGCACGCGAAGAATTGGTTATTTCCGCCTCATTAATCAAATATGGATAACCTTTACGGACCTCAAACTCACAAACCGCGCCCATACCTTCAGCAATACTCGTAGCCATCTTAACCATTTTTTGATGCGCATCGGCACGCCAATCTTCATCAAAAGTACGGAATGTACCTTCTAGGTAAACTTCATCAGGGATGATGTTTGTCGCTCCATTTCCAACAATTTTACCCCAGGACAAAACAGTAGGTATGCGTGGGTCAGCATTACGGCTTACCACTTGTTGCAATGCCGTAATAATTTGCGCAGTAATAGCAATAGGGTCGATATTTTGGTGTGGATGTGCTCCGTGACCACCTTTTCCTTTAACGGTCATAAAAAGCTCGTCGCAGGAAGCCATATATTTACCTGCACGGAAGCCTACTTTTCCGGCTTCTATAAAAGGCATAACATGTTGACCGATGATGCCTTGTGGCGCAGGATTCAGCAGTACACCTTCCTTAATCATCAAAGAAGCACCTCCAGGAAGTCGTTCTTCACCAGGCTGAAAGATAAGCTTAACGGTACCTGCAAAATGATCACGCATAGCAACTAAAATGCGGGCAACACCAAGGAGAGAAGCCGTGTGTGCATCATGCCCACAGGCATGCATAACACCCGAGTTTTGCGAGCCGTAGCTGCGTCCTTCGACCTCTTGAATCGGTAGTGCATCCATATCAGCACGCAAAGCTAATACCTGATCAGAAGGACTATTCCCTTGAATCAAACCTACTAAACCTGTTCCTGCCATCGGTTCAAAAGGAATTCCTAATTCACGAAGTTGTTCAGCGACATAAGCCACTGTTTCATACTCCTCAAAAGAAAGCTCTGGATGTTGGTGCAGATGTCTGCGAATGGATACCGTATCGGCAAAATAAGCTGCCGCTAATTCTTTTACTTGATCTTTAAGTGTGGACATAGCGCTATTGATTATTCATAAACCCAGATGTCTTCCGTGAAGACAAATACATTGCTGTACTGGGAACGTAATTCGCGCATAAAGTTGGTTGCTTCTGTCCGGTTTCGGAAATCGCCTACCTTAACCCGATAATTGGGCTCATCATACGTGACATAACTTCCCATATCAGAGAAGGAACTTTGAAACCTTGCCTGCACGGCATAAGCATCATTACGGTTCCCTCCAGAAAAAATCTGAACACGAAAGCCACGTACTTTAACACGGCGGGCGGTTTTCTTATCTACTTCCTTCGCTCCAATTTTTACAACCGTACGCGAAGTATTAGGGTTGATATTGTTCTCCGAACGAAAGGCCTGCAACAAGCTTATTAAGGAATCCTTATTAACTTGAACACCCCCGGACTGTGCTTTTGAAATTTGCACAAATCCTAAACATACGAGAACACCTATCAACCCTTTTTTTAACATCTTTAATTCTTATTTCTTAACTGTTCTTTCCGTGACAGTTTTTATATTTCTGACCTGAACCACATGGACATTCGTCATTACGACCTGTCGTTTGTTCTTTCTTAATCGGCTGTGTAACCTGAGGCTCTAAATCTTCTTCAGAAACGCCTGTTGGCGACGCAAGCTCTTGCTTTGTAGCTTTCACCTGTGCTGGTTGTGCTGGAATTGGACGCGCCGCTTGAACATCTTCTGGCTCTTGTTGACCTGGGATCTCTCCTTTAAACAAGAAACTAACCACCTCTTTATTCATGGCTGCCAACATTGTTTTAAACAAGTTGTATGCCTCCATTTTATAGATAATGATTGGATCCTTTTGTTCATAAACAGCGTTCTGAACAGATTGTTTCAAATCATCCATCTCACGTAAGTGCTCTTTCCACGCATCATCAATCAATGCTAGAACAACACCTTTTTCAAAAGATTTAAATACTTCTTTACCTTCAGACTCTACCGCTTTTAACAAATTTGTCGCAACTTGTATGCCACGAATTCCGTCAGAGAAAGGAACGACCACATTTTCAATCATCGCACCACGCTCTGCCAATACATTTGTTAAAACAGGCAACGTTTGACTAGCAATATGTAACGCTTTGTTGTGGTAATGCGTAATTACTTGTTGGAAAAGCTGATCTGTTAAGCTTTCAATATTTCCACTTGCAAAATCTGCCGGTGTAATTTCAGGATTAATAGCAAATAAACGAATTACTTCAATTTGGAAATCCTCAAAAGTACCGCCTTCTTTTGCTTCCGCTACCACATCTTCAACAACGTCAAAGATCGTATTATTCAAATCTACATCCAAACGTTCGCCAAATAAAGCATTTTTACGCTTCGAGTAAATAACTGTACGCTGCGAGTTCATTACGTCATCATACTCTAATAGACGCTTACGAATACCGAAGTTGTTTTCTTCTACTTTACGTTGTGCACGCTCAATAGATTTTGTCAACATGCTATGTTGCATTACTTCGCCTTCTTCCACACCCATTTTCACCATGATGTTAGAGATACGCTCTGACGCGAATAAACGCATTAAGTTATCTTCTAAAGACACGAAGAACTGAGATGAACCTGGATCTCCTTGACGACCTGCACGACCACGTAACTGACGGTCAACACGACGAGACTCGTGACGTTCCGTACCGATAATCGCTAAACCTCCTGAATTTTTAACCTCATCAGTAAGCTTAATATCCGTACCACGACCAGCCATATTCGTTGCGATAGTAACCTGACCTGGACGACCTGCCTCAGCCACGATATCCGCCTCTTTTTGGTGAAGCTTAGCATTCAACACATTGTGTTTGATACCACGCAACTTCAACATACGGCTTAATAACTCTGAGATCTCAACCGAAGTTGTACCGACTAATACTGGACGGCCTTGCTCTGTTAGTGTTTGGATCTCTTGTGCTACAGCATTATATTTTTCACGTGCCGTACGGTAGATAAAATCCTGACGGTCATCACGCTGTATTCCACGGTTTGTTGGAATCTCAACAACATCTAATTTATAGATCTCCCATAACTCCCCTGCTTCTGTAGATGCCGTACCGGTCATCCCTGAAAGTTTATGGTACATACGGAAGTAGTTTTGTAAAGTAATCGTCGCGTACGTTTGTGTCGCGTCTTCCACTTTAACATTCTCTTTCGCTTCAATCGCTTGGTGTAAACCGTCAGAATAACGACGACCATCCATAATACGACCTGTTTGCTCATCAACGATTTTCACTTTTCCTTCGTCAACGATATATTGATCATCAATTTCAAATAAAGTGTATGCTTTTAACAATTGGTTGATGGAGTGAATACGCTCCGATTTAACACCGTAATCACGTAACAACTCTTCTTTAGCTTGTGCTTTTTCTTCTAAAGTAGCGCTTGAACGCTCGATATCAGCAATCTCAGAACCTACATCTGGAAGAATGAAGAACGTTGGATCTTCACCAGACGCCGTGATCAACTCAATACCTTTTTCTGTTAATTCTACTTGGTTATTTTTCTCATCAATAACAAAAAACAATTCCGCGTCTACCTTCGGCATGTTACGGTTTTGCTCTTGCATATAGTAGTTTTCAACTTTCTGCAAAATCTGTCTGTGATTGCTTTCCGATAAAAACTTAATCAAAGCTTTATTTTTAGGCAAACCACGGTAAGCACGTAATAAAGACATACCACCACCTTCAGCATCGCTATTTCCTGCAGCAATAGCTTTCTTAGCGTCGTTGAAAACAGTATTGATATATGCTTTTTGTGCATTTACTAAGCGCTCGATTCTTGGTTTCAATTGGTAAAACTCATGCTCATCACCACGAGGAATAGGTCCTGAGATAATCAATGGTGTACGTGCATCATCAATTAATACCGAATCCACCTCATCAATCATCGCGAAGTGTAACTTACGTTGAACCAATGCGTCAGGCGTCTGTGTCATGTTGTCACGTAAATAATCGAAACCAAACTCATTGTTCGTTCCGTATACGATATCAGACAAATACGCTTTTCTACGTTGTGGTGAATTTGGTTGGTGCTTATCGATACAGTCAACGCTTAAACCGTGGAACTCAAATAAAGGACCGTTCCACTCGGAGTCACGACGTGCTAAGTAATCATTCACGGTTACAATATGCACACCTTGACCACTCAATGCGTTTAAGTAAGTAGGCAATGTACCCACAAGGGTTTTACCCTCACCCGTAGACATCTCGGAAATTTTACCTTGGTGTAATACCACACCACCGATTAACTGTACATCATAGTGAACCATATTCCAGACCACCTCTGTACCTGCCGCTAACCACGTATTTTTCCAAATCGCTTTCGCTCCTTGAATAATAACATTTGGTTTACGACCAGCCAGCTCTCTGTCAAAATCAGTAGCTGTTACTTCTAACTCTTTATTTTCGCTTAAGCGACGTGAAGTCTCTTTAACGACAGCAAAACCTTCTGGAAGAATCTCTTCCAAAACTTCTTCTAATTTTTTATCACGATCTTTCGTCAACTTGTCAACCTTCTCGTAGATTTCTGTCTTAACAGCCATATCTACATCGTCGCTATCAGCTTCAACTTTTAGCTCGGTGATTTCACGATCAATATCCGCTAAATACTCTTTAATGCGTTCTTTGAAAGCAATTGTCTTCCCTCTAAGCTCATCGTTAGACAATGTCGACAACTTTTCGTACTCCTCTTTGATTTTGTTTACAATAGGTTGGATTGATTTGATATCTCGCTCAGACTTACTGCCAAATAATTTACTTAAGAATTTTAACATAATATTTTTTTAACTCTGTTTATCGCTGTGCAATAATGACTCCAATCGCATTTGACAGACATTTTGGCACTAATCGCGCAAATTTAATTATTAGATGTGATAACTTACAGGCTTATACCTTATTTTTTTACTTTCTTAGGTTAAAAATATTTTTTCGGTGGATGTAGGAACAATATTCAATTCCTTAGCTTGGTCAAACAAGTACTGAATTGCCTTTCTTCCCTCATCACCAAGGTTTTCCGAATAGGCGTTAACATATAGTTCAATATGCTTATAAACCACCTCTTCTTCCATCTCTTGTGCATGCTCTTTAATGTAGGCTAAACCCGACTTCGGATTAGCAAAGGCGAAGCGCACACTCTCCGCTACCAGCCTGTTTAATTGCAACTTAAGAGCTGGATCCAGCGTTCTTTTCACCACAATACCGCCTAACGGTATAGGAAATCCCGTTTTCCCTTCCCAATAGTCGCCTAAGTCGACAACTTTATGCAGTCCTTTCTGTGCATAGGTAAATCTATTCTCATGGATAATTAAACCCAAATCAATGCGCCCTTCTAATAAAGAAGACTCAATATCAGAAAAAATAAGCTCTTCTTTATTTTGCAATTGAGGGAAAGCTAATCCCAATAAAAAATTTGCTGTTGTAAATTTCCCTGGAATCCCCACACGCAACCCTGCCAAAACATCCGGTAGTGCAACACCATCTCGCAGTAAAGCTTGAAGCTGTTCTGCCATTTTCGCATCTTTCGTGATGAGCAAAGGTCCTACACCAAAGCCTAATGCGCTTCCAGCATCCAAAAGCTCATAATCTTTTGCAGCATATGCAAAAGCATGATAGCTTAATTTGGTAATATCCAAATCTCCGTTGAAAGCCTTATTATTTAATGTCTCTACATCCTCATACGAAACTTCAAATTCTAAGCCTTCCGTTTCAATCTTATGATGAATTAAAGCATCGAAAATAAATGTATCGTTCGGACAAGGGGAGAACCCAAGTGTCAATTTCATGATTTTAACAATTTAAACAAAATGATGCACTAAACATGCAAACCATCAATTTTATGTATATATAAAAGCACAAGCATCGCAACAAAAGTAATTAACATAACTCCTTTTGCTAAGCGATCTTTCTGCGGATTGCTTCTATAAAAAAAACGTACAATAAGTAGATTTAATATAACAGAAACGAAATATATCCCTAATCGTTTCTCACCAAGAAGTGCCTCTACCAATCCGCTATAGCGCTCTAATAAAAAAGCTAAAAGAGGAGCTATTAATCCTAGCGCTAGCCCTTGCCAAAAATTATTTTTCATTCTTTAATATCAAAACTCCACGAATTAATCTCTGGTATAACATGGTGCGCTGTCATATCAAACTGTGTAGGCACCACGCATGCATATCCGTTATGCAGGGCAAATACATCCGTTTCCTCTCCGCGGTCATTCAGCTCAAACTTACCCGTCATCCAGAAATAATCCCGATTATGAGGATCTGTTCTTTCTTCAAACTCCTCTACCCAGCTGCCATTTGCCTGACGGCATATTTTAATACCCTTGATATCTTCTCCACGAGGGAAGTTTACATTCAAAAGTGTATTCTTTGGAAGTCCATTCGCTAAAACCTGCTCCGTTATCCCTAGTACGTAAGGACGGCAAAAAGAAAAATCCGCCTGATGCGAAAAGTCATCTAACGAAAAACCAATAGATGGAATTCCTTCAATAGCCCCCTCAACCGCAGCCGACATCGTCCCTGAGTATAAAACATTGATAGAATAGTTCAATCCATGATTGATGCCCGACACACATAAATCAGGCTTCTGACCATTATAAATCTTATGCATAGCAAGCTTCACACAGTCGACAGGTGTTCCCGAACATTTATACATCTCCACACCTTCATATAAATCAATCTTGTCTAAACGTAAAGGTCGACCAATAGTAATCGCGTGTCCCATGCCCGATTGTGGACTATCAGGAGCAACCACCACTACATTACCTAGCTTTTTCATCTCCTCCAGCAAAACCTTGATACCGGGAGCCGTTATGCCATCATCATTTACAACGAGAATATTTGGTTTCTTCTTTGCCATAATGCGAATTTATAAAAAAAACAATGGCATCCCTATACAATCTTACGCTACAGCCTTAATTGAACAGCTTTTCTGCAGAAGAAGGAAAGAACTCAACGGGTTAGCCAAAAAAAGAGACAAAAAAAATAAAATATACTAAAGCAGTCGGTTAAAAAAAATATAAATTTGCTCATCATGAAAAAAGATCAATCTAAAATCATTCGGGAGCAAGTTCCTAGATCCCCAATCCGGGAGCATGCGGCACCACTTTACCTTACCTCAAGCTTCATCTTTGATAGTGCCGAACAAGGACGTGCCATCTTTGCTGAAGAGGAGAGTGGTTTGGTGTATTCTCGTTACGCAAACCCAAACACAACAGAGTTTATTAATAAAGTATGTATCCTAGAAGAGGCTGAGGCAGGTTTAGCATTTGCTTCTGGTATGGCGGCAATCTTCGCAGCTTTCGCTGGAATTGTAAAAAGTGGCGATCACATCGTTTCTTCCAGAGCTATCTTCGGGTCGACACACCAGCTTTTCACGCAGCTATTTCCACGATGGGGCGTCACGACGACCTATGTTGAGGCAGCCGATAATGACGCTTGGGAGAAAGCAATCACCCCAAACACCAAAATATTATTTTTGGAGTCACCATCAAATCCAGGTTTAGAGCTTGCTGATTTAGAATTTCTTGGTGAACTCAAGAAAAAATATCCACATATCATTTTTGCTATAGACAACTGCTTTGCAACACCGCACTTGCAAAAGCCTCTACGCTATGGTTTTGACCTTTCTATCCATTCAGCAACGAAATATATGGATGGACAAGGCCGCGTTATGGGAGGCGTCATTGTAGGTAAGCAAGTTCTTATCGACGAGCTGATGTTTTTCATCCGCCATACAGGCCCTGCTTTATCACCATTTAATGCATGGACGATTTCCAAAAGCTTAGACACTTTAGGCCTTCGCATGGATAGACATTGTGAAAACGCATTAGCATTAGCTGAAACCCTATTTGAGCATCCTGAAGTCGTAGCCGTAAACTATCCTTTTCTACCAAGCCATCCACAGTATGAGCTTGCGAAAAAGCAAATGAAAGCCGGCGGTGGTATTGTCACATTTGAAGTAAAAGGTGGACAAGAAAGAGCATATCGCTTCTTAGACACTTTGCAAATGATTCGCTACACATCTAACCTCGGTGATGCGCGTTCTATTGCGACGCACCCAGGATCAACAACACACTCTAAACTTACGGAAGAAGAACGACTAGCATTGGGTATACAACCTGGAAGCATTCGTTTATCTGTAGGCCTAGAAGATAAAGCAGATATTATCGCTGACATTGAGCAAGCGCTCGCAGCAACAAAATAAAAAAAATCCCGAACAGTACTGTTCGGGATTTTTTTATCTATAGTCTATTTCTACACGCTAAACAAACAACTGATTAATATCTTGATTTAGGATCTGCTCTTTAAGCATTTGCTCCAACAGCAAAAAATCATGCTGATGCACCTGCTGTTTGAAAACACCTTCTGAAAGCCATAAGATTTCATCACAACAATCACTTAATGTTGCAAAAATATGTGACGCTATTAGAATCGTTTTCCCCTGTGACTTTAGCTTTCGTACAATCTCTGTAAAAACAAAACTACTTTGCAAATCAAGCCCGTTATAGGGCTCATCAAATATAAAATAATCATTCCCTTGCAAGAGCACTGCCGTTATTGCCAATTTCTTCTTCATTCCTGTAGAAAAAGTATCAACATATTGTTTCAACGGTAAATCAAAAATATTACGTGACGGCAAATCATCAACCTTTCTTCCGCGAGCCTCTGTCATCAAAAAAATATACTCTTCGGCCGTTATTTTAGGCAAATAATAACTTTCCGTTGGCAAATAGCCCAAATGATGCTTTAGCGGCATTAAATCAGACTTTATGCTCCCTTGATATTCAGTCAAGCCTGCAATACATCGAAAAAGAGTCGTTTTTCCGGCTCCATTTTGACCAACAACTCCGTATACCTTTCCTTTCTCAAACGTCGCGCTAATGGCGGAAAGAACCGTTTTTCCAGCAAATGTTTTATGCAATTTTTCGAGTTGAATCATAATCTCTAAACGTTAAATTTCGATGCGCCTTCCGGTAATAATAAGGAATTAAACCGATTAATAAAAAAGGTAAACACGTAGCAATTAGAACCTGCAACTGCAGAATAATCCCCGCATGTTCAGGAAACACCGAATACTTCATGAACACTATAAGTATCAATACAGCGCTAACAATAACACCTATTAGCGCCAACCAAATCATATAATCTGGAAACACAACCGCCCCAACTAACAAAGGAGCGCCCAACATTAAACTCTGCTGAGCAACAGCTCGTTTTATTTTATGCTGCAAGAAAGCAGTAGTCGACATGCTATAATTCCATAGCAACTCTTCCGGTTCAACCTCTGCATAAGCCTGCCACCCCAAAAAACCTAAGAGAGCAACCACCACGGCCAGTAAGTTAAAGTTATGAACGACAACCGCAATTATGGCTATAGCGTACAGAAACAGATATACAAACCAGAAACGCCGAAAAAGAATAATAAACTCAAAAGGATAGCGCCGAAATGGGGTTGGCAAGCTTTTTTTCCAGCGGATGGAACGGTCAAAATAAGCGAAGGTAAAAATTCCGCAGACCAGCACTATCGCCGCAAAAAAATAAAAAAAGCAAACACTTAAGATTAACAAAAGTAAAAGCACGGAAAAATTTTCCAGAATTCGTACAGTTATAAACTGTCTTTTCACAGGAAATAAGATTTTCAAAAAGCCAATACGTTCGGCTCCCTGAAGCATAAAAAGAAAAGAAAGCCCCAGATATATGAACCCGTATTCAGCATACTGTGGAAACCTTCGTGAGGCCGCGTACATTAATAAACAAAAAACTAGGGCTAAAAGCCCTGCCGTAAACCAAGAAAGACCCCATGCATTCATGTTTCTTTTTAGTATGCGACCGAGTAAAGAAAAGTAATACTTCATCGACTATCCGACTAAATTTTTGCATTAATAAAATAAGCTCACCATTTACCGCAAAACGGAGAGTGCCCTTAAACATAGCATTAAGCACTACCTATAAGGCGCGCAAGGAGAACAAATCACACAAAAAAGGAGCAATAATCATTGCTCCTTTTTCTATAGTAGTTACTGCAAAAACAAACACTTTGCAGAACAAAAAAAACTACAATGCCGCTAAAGCGTTTTCGTAGTTTGGCTCTTCCGAAGTTTCTGCTACTTGCTCCGTATATGTAACGACACCTTGCTCATCAATAACAACAACAGATCTGCTCAACAAACCTGCTAAAGGACCGTCTACAATACGCACTTGATATGCATCTGAAAAATTATTGTCTTTATATTCTGACAAGGTAATGACATTTTCAATGCCCTCAGCAGCACAAAAGCGTGATTGTGCAAAAGGTAAGTCTCTAGAGATGCTCAAAACAACCGTATTTGCCAAAGCTGCTGCTTCTACATTAAATTTACGAACAGAAGCTGCACACGTGCCTGTATCAATACTTGGGAATATATTTAAAACAACTTTTTTACCTGCAAAATCCGATAAAGCCTTCGTAGACAAGTCTCCAGCGGTCAACGTAAAATCAGGAGCTTTATCACCAACTTGAGGTAGTGTTCCTTGCGTATTAATTTCGCCTCCTTTAAATGTAATTTTAGCCATTTCTATCTTTCTTAAATTGATTATAATGCGTTAAGATACACATATTTCTTGAAAATGAAACCGCACAAGAAATGTTATTTATTTTCGCCACGAAATTTGTTTTTGAGACAAAAAAATACTATGTTAGCATATCATTATTTGAATGAGGCATATATAACCATAATAAACATTCTCATGAAAAGATTACTAATCGGAATGTTCCTTGCCAGCCCTACGCTCGTACTCGCACAAGGATCCCAAGTAAACACACAAAGCCAGAAGGCTGTCGGAATGGCAGGCGCTGGTTCTGCACTTTTTGTCGACGAGTCCTCCATTTTTTACAACCCAGGAGCACTTTCCAAAATGAAGCACAATGCTATTTCTGCAGGAGCAAGTACAATCATGTACCGTTCGGCATTCACGGAGGTTAATAGCACCGAGCTCCACAAAACTAGAGCTCAAGTAACACCCCCATTTTCTGTTTTTGCGACCTTTGGCCCTAAAGATGCCTGGTGGAAAGCTGGGATAGGCATTTACACTCCTTTTGGGGGAGCCGTAGATTGGGGCGACCAATGGCCAGGTAAATATGAGCTCAACTTCTTAAAAATGCGCGCTATTTATATACAGCCAACAATTAGTTTCAAGATAAATGATAACCTCGGCATCGGTGGTGGATTTATTTACAACATTGGCTTAGTAGACCTCGCGCGTTCACTTCCCGTTTCCTTTCCTGATGGTAGCGCTGGTAAGGCAGAGCTTTCTGGAACAGGTAAAGGAACAGGATTTAATGTTGGTGCACACTACAACTTCGACAACAATGTTGCTATCTCCTTAAGCTACCGCTCTAAAGTCATAACAAGATTGAAAAAAGGAGATGCTGAATTCACAGTACCAGACGCCGTAAAAGCAAACTTCCCTAACACCAAATTTACGGCAGAGCTTCCTTTACCGGCCAGCATAAACTTGGGTATTAGTGTTCCTGTAACCGAAAAAATTGATATCGCAGCCGATGGTACGTTTCTTAAATATGACATCTACAAAGAGCTAACATTTAAATATCAAGACCATACGCCAACATTACAAGATACCCAGCAACCAAAAAATTATAAAAATGCGTTCTCTGGGAAAATTGGTATTAATTACAAAGCGAAAGAAAACCTTGCTCTGCGTGCAGGAACAGGCTATGTCGTTACTCCGGTTCAAGATAATTTTGTTTCACCAGAAACCCCAGACAACAACAGATTTATGGTTTCCGCAGGTTTCACTTATGATATCAACGATAAATTTGAACTTACTGGCGCCTATGTTCTTCAAAGCATAAAGGCTAGAACAGTAACAAGCGCAAGTACAGGTTTAGCAGGAACCTACAAAACCTATATTCATGCCCCAGGCATTTCGTTAACTTATAAATGGTAATTACGATGAAAAAGATATTTAACGCTGGAAAACTTTTCTTTGGCGCTACCGCAACGCTAGCATGGCTATTCGCTTGCGCCCCAGACATTGACGTCGTCAAACCTAGCAGTGGACAGGCAGACTTCACCAAATATATTGCTATAGGGAACTCCCTAACAGCTGGTTTTGCGGATGGAGGCCTCTACCTTGACGGACAAAAAGTAGCCTATCCGAATCTCATTTCTGAGCAGCTACAAAAAGCTACTGGAAGCACCTTTAATACGCCTTTCTTTACAGAAGAACAACGTAATGGCTCCGGATATATCCGTCTAAAGGCACTTGTAAATGGTCAGCCGGTAATGGAAAACGTTACCGACAAATTGGCTATACGAGGATTAAATCCGGCGGGCAAGCCATTGTACACAAAAAACACGACCGAGATAAATAACCTCGGTGTACCCGGTATGCGCCTTGACATGGCTTTTTTCCCAGGTATTGGTACCGTAGCTGGAAACCCCTACTTTGAACGCTTATTGCCGGATAATACAGCCCCGACCTATCGTTATTTTGACTATGCTAACGCACAAAATCATACGTTCTTCACTTTTTGGCTCGGCAACAATGATGTTTTAGGCTATGCTACGAACGGAGCAGTAACCAACCCTGGAGACCCAACCACCGTATTGACATCTGTAAGTACATTTACACAACGCTACGGCGATTTTATCAGTGCTTTGACGGATAAAAAACAAAAAGGGGTGGTGGCCACAATTCCGGATGTTACCGCCGTACCATACTTTACAACGGTCACACGTGCCGCTTTATTGGCTGGAGCCAATGCTGCAGGAGCTAACGTAAAGGATTTGTACATCGTTTCTTCTACTGGAAATAGAGCCGCGACAGACCAGGATTTGTTCGTCCTTCCGTTCTCATCATCAGGATTATTAGGAAAACCAACGCCCGGAAATCCGGCTCCTTATGGCCTGCACCCGAACAATCCTATTGAAAGTAAATATGTTCTCGACCCTGAAGAAGTCGCTATAATTAAGAAACAGGTAGAGCAATTTAACAATGTGATTAAGAGTACCGCCGAAAGCAAAGGATTAGCTGTTGCTGATGCACATACTTATTTAAATAAAGTAAACAATCCGGGTATTCTGTATAATGGTATTGCCATAAATGCAAAATTTATTACCGGAAATGCTTTCTCTTTAGATGGTATACATCTTACTCCGATGGGTAATGCAATGATTGCTAACCTATTTATAGATGCTATCAATGCGAAATACGATAGTCGCATTCCAAAGGTTGACGCAACACAATATCGTGGCGTCATAATTCCATAGTAAAACAATAACTAAACATAATGAACAAAAGCGGTTTCCATACGTAATAGAACGTATCGGAAATCGCTTTTTTAGTTTGACACACACAAAACAGCTACGAGGATAACAAGCTCTGCTCTTACCCTCTAGATACCTTCAAGCTCCGCTATGGTCAACTTCGTAAAACGAGCGATTTCGTCTAATGAAACACCGGCCAACTTCATCTCACGAGCAACAGTAAGAACACCCTCTCTCAAACCGTCCTCCTTACCTTCTTTCAAACCTTCTTTCAAACCCTCCGCCTTACCTTTCTTTAGCCCTTCCTCCTTACCCTTCTTTAGGGCAACCGTAGTTGCACGCTTAACAGCCTGTTTTGTAACAATATCTAAAATATCCATCTTAATTCCTCCTCCGGTTAATTTAAATGCATCCATTGTAGTACAACAACCAAGAATAATGAACAAAAGCAGTTTCCATACGTATAAAACGTATCGAAAATCACCTTTTTAACTTTACACACAAAACAGCTACGAGGATAACAAAGTATGCTCTTACCCTCTAGATAGCGTCAAGCTCCGCTATGGTCAACTTCGTAAAACGAGCGATTTCATCTAATGAAACACCGGCCAGCTTCATCTCACGAGCAACAGTAAGAACACCCTCTCTCAAACCGTCCTCCTTACCTTCTTTCAAACCTTCTTTCAAACCCTCCGTCTTACCTTTCTTTAGCCCTTCCTCCTTGCCTTTCTTTAGCCCTTCCTCCTTGCCTTTCTTTAGCCCTTCCTCCTTGCCTTTCTTTAGCCCTTCCTCCTTACCCTTCTTCAGGGCAACCGTAGTTGCACGCTTAACAGCCTGCTTTGTAACAAAATCTAAAATATCCATCTTAATTCCTCCTCCGGTTAATTTAAATGCATCCATTGTAGTACAACAACCAAGAATAATGAACAAAAGCAGTTTCCATACGTATAAAACGTATCGAAAATCACCTTTTTAACTTTACACACAAAACAGCTACGAGGATAACAAAGTATGCTCTTATCCTCTAGATAGCGTCAAGCTCCGCTATGGTCAACTTCGTAAAACGAGCAATTTCATCTAATGAAACACCGGCCAGCTTCATCTCACGAGCAACAGTAAGAACACCCTCTCTCAAACCGTCCTCCTTACCTTCTTTCAAACCGTCCTCCTTACCCTTCTTTAGGGCAACCGTAGTTGCACGCTTAACAGCCTGCTTTGTAACAATATCTAAAATATCCATCTTAATTCCTCCTCCTGTTAATTTGTTTAATCGCGCATCAAAGTCCCGATTAACACACTCACTATCAATATACAAAAAGTTTTTCAAGAAAATCATAAAGCTTTTCACGTGTTCATAACTATGCTTCTGCTTGAGTAGACATTCCGCAATTCTCAATCTAGCTTCCCCTAGATCAACATCAGAAACATACCCCTCAAGAAATGCCTTTTGACACGCTAAAATTACCAGAGCAAAGATGTTACCCCCCATCCCCAACAATTCCTCTTCACAGTGATCAAAAATATGATAGCAAAAAAAAGAAAAATATATACGCGAGAAAAAACCTTCCGCACTATAATGATTCGGTCTCTTCTGTCCCTGAGCTCCTGTATAAATAACAATGGTATCGACAGGCATTTTATTCTTGTCAACCAGTCGATAATAATATTGAAACAACCGAAAAGAAAAATCCTTTTGACTCGCCCCTTCGATTTCCGTATGCACTAAAATCCACTTCTCAGCACCACTTTTGAGGTAGACTTTAGCCAGCATATCAACAATACGTTTACCTGTGTTACGCCCTCGTTGAGGCTGCAAAAGAGCCAGCTCCGTATTCAGGAACTCAATAGGTCGATTAAAATCAAAAACTACATCAGCTTCGGGATGCAGAAAGCGCAAGAAGTCTTCAAAGTATTTCTCCAATACCCCTTTCAACAATTCATCATTTTGTTTAGCGAACATAGGCTTCGCACAATTGGTTTAACAACAATATACCAATTATCCTCCTTGATTCTATAGGTGCAATTGTTAAAGTTGGGCAACAATACATCCCTTCAAAAAGCGCATATGCCTACAGGAACAAAACAAACCTATCTACACATCCAACGATAGGGCTTTCACCTTGCTTATACGCCGCATTTTAGTTAAATTTGAATCTAAATCAGCCCATATGAAAATCCATTTAGAGCGAAAAAATAAAGCGGTCCATTTTGAAGGATCTAGTGAGTTATCACCAATAAAAGTACAAATTGATGGTTCTGACGCTATCGGCGGAGAGGGAAAAGGGGTCCGTCCGATGGAATTAGTATTAATGGCCTTAGGTTCCTGTAGCGTATTCGACTTGAGCACAATATTGAAGAAACAACGTCAAGATGTTCAAGACATTCAAGTAGAAGTGGCTGGTGAGCGTCGTGATGAAGTACCTAACATTTTCACAAAGATTCATATCTCCTTCACCCTTAAGGGAGATATCGATATCGAAAAGGCCCAAAAAGCAGCAGAATTAGCAGTCAAAAAATACTGCTCTGTACATGATATGCTCGCTGCAGGCGGTGTAGACATTACCTACAGCTTAAAATTTAATTAGGACTATCCTTACGCCATAATTTTTCGGCCCATCTTCCGACCAGCCAAAACGAAAGTGCTAGCACAAGAAAGAAGATGGTCCGATTTATATTATCCCACAGATACTCCACAAAACGAGTATATAGGTTTAAAATAAAAAATACGAAACCAATATCCCGAGAAGCATTATCTTTCGTTTTCATGCCATAAAGCGCCAAAGCCAAGGACAAAAGAATTGCTAATACACCCCAATAAAGGATATGAAACTGCCGCACCTGTGTCCAATCATCAAAACTAGCGTAATTACCAAAGATCGATAAGCACCATAAGGCAATCATCGTATAGAGCAATCCAACCACATAGCTTGTCGGCTGAAAGGTGCGAATACGCGCTATTCGTGGCTGAACAAAGGCAGAAAAAATAGTCAGCAGCATGCCAAACAAGGTGAAACGAAGCGGGTAGTTCATTCCCCAGAATTTAAATCCCCAGTTACTTCGGTAAGCCGTTTCTGTCGCAAACCATATTCCCAACGCCACCAAGGTAAAAACCCACAGAAGGGTAGAGTCTAACTTCACGGCAAGAAAAGCATAAATCCCTATAGACAATAAAAATAAGAGCGTATACTGACTCGTTCCACGATCGAGCACCTGCCCTAAAAAGCCTATGCACGCCGCTGTCGCAAAAGCGCCGGCAAGCATCATTGTCTCATTAGAAAAATTCTTATCGGGATATTTATTTTTATGACGGAAGCCCAAAAGGTAGAAAAAGCAAGCAATAGCACCAAAGACACCACAAAAAACAATGTTAGGAGCCTCATAGAAACCCGTCACAAAACGAACCAAGGCGTCATCGGCAAACAAGGAGAGCACCGAAAGAACGAGAGAAACCAAGGCAAACCAAAAGGCATAACGCGCCAGCACTTTCCATTCAAAGCCTTTCTCTTGGATGGTATCCCGCAAAAGGTTTGCTTGTTCATGGCTCAGACTATCCGTATCTTCCCAATATTGTAATGCTTGGTCGACAATTTCCTTTTCCTGCTTACTTAAATCTAGTTTCTTCAAGGTAATATTTTCTATAATGCCAAACAGTTAGCCTATGTCTTTCGGCTCTTAACTGTCTACTGAATTTCAAAATTAGCAATTTCCACGGAACACAGGCAAGGTACTCCGCTTAAAAATCTGTACCTTTGTATCTTGCAAAAATCAGAAGAAAAAAAATGAGTTCCTCCAAACAGCATAACCACATCGATTTAGGCGAACAAAGTGAAATAGAAGTATTTGGCGCCCGTGTTCACAACCTTCAAAACATTGATGTTACTTTTCCAAGAAATGAACTCGTTGTTGTAACTGGTTTAAGTGGCAGTGGAAAATCATCCTTAGCCTTTGATACTATCTATGCAGAAGGTCAACGCCGCTACATGGAAACATTTTCGGCCTACAGCCGTCAATTTTTTGGAGGTATGGAACGTCCTGATGTAGATAAAATTTATGGATTAAGCCCGGTAATTTCTATCGAACAGAAGACCACAAACAAAAACCCTCGCTCAACGGTCGGAACCATTACCGAAATATACGATTTCTTACGTTTACTTTATGCTCGCGCCAGTGATGCCTATTCGCATGTCACAGGAAAGCTGATGCAACGTATGTCGGAAGAGCAAATTGTAGAAAAAATATTAACGGAATTTAAAGATGAAGCGATTTACATCTTGGCTCCTGTAGTCAAAGGTAGAAAAGGTCACTATCGCGAGCTCTTTGAGCAAATCCGTAAACAAGGATTTTCCAAGGTACGTGTTGATGGTGAAATCTTAGACATCGCACCCAAAATGCAGGTAGACCGCTACAAGATACACGATATCGAAATGGTCGTTGACCGCCTATATGCAACGGAGGATGATAGCAAAAGGCTTTACACCTCGGTTATGCAGGCGATGAAAAGTGCCAAAGGTATTATCAAAATTGCGAACAAAGAAGGACGTGAGCACTTCTTTAGCCGCTACTTGATGGACCCTGAATCCGGCATTTCATACGATGAACCGCAACCAAATAGCTTCTCCTTCAACTCTCCATATGGGGCATGCCCACGTTGTGATGGATTGGGCTACGTCTTTGAGATTGACAAAGACAGCGTCATCCCAGATAAAAAATTAAGCATCCAAAAAGGCGCTATCCTGCCTTTAGGTCCTGCACGTGAATCTTGGACCTTCCAAGTCGTTAAGGCTGTAGCAAAGAAATTTGATATATCAACGACAGCTCCTATGGAAACATTACGTGAGGAAGATATAAATATGCTCCTTTTCGGTGGAGAAGAGAGCATTCCATTGACAATTTCTTACGGCAGCTATGGCTCTCGTGAATACAAAGTTCAGTTTGACGGTATTTTTAAAATGCTAGAAGAGCTTAACAGCCGTGGGGGAGAGGACGCTGGAAACGTAGACGATTTCAGAACGCAAGTTGTTTGTCCTTCTTGTGAAGGCGCTCGCTTGAAACAAGATTCGCTCCACTTCAAAATAGATAATAAAAATATCTATGAGCTAGCAAACATGGATCTCACGAACCTACAAAGCTGGTTTACCGGTATTGAGGAGCGCCTTAGCGAACGTCAGAACACCATAGCTTCGGAGGTCCTTAAAGAAATACGCACACGTATAGGCTTCCTCCTTGACGTTGGCCTTAGCTACTTATCCCTGAACCGTTCTTCTAAAACGCTTTCCGGAGGCGAAGCTCAACGTATTCGCTTGGCCACACAAATTGGTTCTCAGCTTGTGAATGTGCTCTACATATTGGATGAGCCGAGTATTGGCCTTCACCAACGTGACAATGAGCGATTAATAAGCTCATTAAAAAATCTACGCGATATCGGGAATTCGGTATTAGTCGTAGAGCATGATAAAGACATGATCTTGAATGCGGACTATGTCATCGATATGGGCCCCGCAGCAGGTGTAAACGGCGGAACAGTCGTTGCGCAGGGAACTCCCGACAAGATTTTAAAATCTAATTCTTTAACGGCACAATACCTGAATGGCAAGAAAGAAGTGGCCATCCCAGCAACACGCCGTAAAGGAAATGGTTTAGAGCTATCTTTAAAAGGAGCAACAGGCAATAACCTTAGAAATGTAGATGTAGACTTCCCTTTAGGGAAAATGATTTTGGTAACGGGCGTCTCTGGGTCGGGCAAGTCAAGCTTAATCACAGGAACATTATACCCGATTCTTAATAAACATTTCTTCCGGGCGAAAGCGACACCAATGCCTTACAAGAGCATTGATGGCTTAAAGCACATCGATAAGGTTATTGAGATTGACCAAAGTCCAATTGGACGTACACCACGCTCTAATCCATCAACATACACAGGTGTGTTCTCTGATGTCCGCAGCCTTTTTGTTCAGTTGCCGGAGGCAAAAATAAGAGGCTATAAGCCAGGAAGGTTCTCTTTCAACGTGAAAGGTGGTCGTTGTGAAACCTGTCAAGGAGCTGGCTTGAAAATTATTGAGATGAACTTCTTGCCGGATGTGCAGGTACCTTGTGAAACCTGTCAAGGCAAACGCTATAACCGCGAGACACTCGAGGTACGCTACCGCGGAAAGTCAATTTCGGATGTATTAGACATGAGCATTGACGACGCCGTTCCATTCTTCGAAAATATTCCGTCGATCTACAGAAAAATTAAGACGCTTCAGGATGTAGGCTTAGGTTACCTAACGCTAGGTCAATCATCAACTACTTTATCCGGTGGTGAGGCACAGCGCGTAAAATTAGCCACCGAATTGTCAAAAAAAGATACAGGAAACACGTTCTATATTCTTGATGAGCCTACAACAGGCTTACACTTTGAAGATGTAAACGTATTGTTGGGTGTGATAAATCGCTTAGTAGACCGTGGAAACACCGTTCTTATCATTGAGCACAACCTTGATGTGGTGAAAACTGCTGACTGGGTTATTGATATGGGGCCTGAAGGTGGTAGAAATGGCGGACAATTAATGTTTGCAGGTCTTCCGGAAGACCTTATCAAGGAAAAGAAAAGTGAAACGGCGAAGTTTTTGAAATTGGAGATGCAATCATTTTCGTAACTTTGTTCTTGTATGTCGGATATCATTCAGTTATTACCAGATTCGGTAGCCAACCAAATTGCAGCGGGAGAAGTTGTACAACGCCCTGCCTCAGCAGTTAAAGAGCTTATCGAAAATGCTATCGATGCGGGAGCAGATAAAATAAAATTAATAGTCAAAGACGCCGGGAAAACACTAATCCAGGTGATTGACAACGGCTGTGGCATGACTGTCACAGACGCTAGGCTGTGCTTTGAGCGACACGCGACATCCAAAATTCGCAAAGCGGAAGATTTATTCGCTATCCGAACAATGGGTTTCCGTGGGGAAGCAATGGCTTCCATTGCGGCTATTTCGCAAGTAGAGCTTAAAACACGCCGTATAGAAGATGAATTAGGAACCATCATCCACATTGAAGGGTCCAAAATAGTTGATCAGCACCCTGAGGCTGTGCCTGCAGGAACAAGCATTTCGGTTAAAAATTTATTTTACAATATACCAGCACGTCGGAATTTTCTAAAAAGCAATTCTGTAGAGATGCGTCATATCATAGACGAATTTCAACGTATCACCCTAGCGCATCCTGAAATATTCTTCAGTCTGCACAGCGAAGGTAATGAACTTTTCCATCTCCCTGCGGAGACATTGAAACAACGTATCGTTCACCTTTTCGGGAACAGTTACAACCAACGTTTAGTACCTGTAGAAGAGGAAACTACTATTATCGATATCAATGGTTTTGTTGGAAAACCAGAGTTTGCTAAAAAAACTCGTGGTGAACAATTTTTCTTCGTCAACAAGCGTTTCATAAAAGATCATTATTTGAATCATGCTGTAATGAATGCGTATGAAGAAATCTTAGCCGGAGAAACTTTTCCGCTGTACGTATTATTTATCGACATCGATCCTGCAAAAATTGATATCAACGTTCACCCAACGAAGACAGAAATAAAATACGAAGATGACAAGTCTATCTACGCTATTTTACGCTCGGCGGTGAAACGTTCACTAGGTCGTTATAACATCACGCCGACGCTTGATTTCAACCAAGAGACAAGTTTCAGCGGCTTTATTACGGATAAACCTCTTGATGAGATACAGGCGCCGACGATTACGTTCAACCCTGACTTCAATCCTTTCGAGCAAAAAAGGTCGAATGCAGCATCACGCTCTGCGGCATATGCTGAAGGCTTTGAAAAGAAAACGGGGATTCCACAAGATTGGGACACGTTATATAAAATCACAGAAGAGGAAGAGGATATAGATGAGCAATTATCACTTATCCCAGAGGAACCCGAGCAGAAAAAACCTGTTATCAATGTAATTAACACAGAAAATAGCAAGCAATTTTTCCAGCTGCACAACCGTTTTATTGTTTCTCAGATACATTCTGGTTTTATGTTGATTGACCAGCAGGCGGGCCATGAGCGCATCCTATTTGAGCACTATCAAGAGCAGCTAGAAAATAATCAAGGGAGTAGCCAGCAGAGTCTTTTCCCACAAACATTAGAGTTAAACCAAGCAGATTTCGCTTTGATGGAAGACATTCTTCCTGAAATTCAAAGTCTAGGGTTTCAAATCCGTCCTTTTGGAAAAACTACGTATATTGTAGATGGTATTCCTGCGGATTTGGGCACTGGCATCAGCGAAACAACGATACTTGAGCAATTATTAGAAGATTTTAAAAACAATAAAGACGAACTTAAACTTAGTAAACGAGAAAACTTAGCGCGAAGCTTAGCTAAAAATGCATCAATAAAAGCAGGACAAGCCTTGGACAACCAAGAAATGGCTGAACTAATTGATCGTCTTTTTGCCACAGCCTCCCCAAATATCTCTTTACATGGCAAGCCCATCATTGTGACCATCACGTTACAAGAATTGATGGAAAGATTCGGAAAAAACTAATTTTATAAAACAGCATATGAATAATCTTTTTTCAAACTTAACTCCAGTTGTTAAAAATCTATTAATCATAAACGTCCTCTGTTTTATAGGGTCTGCTATTTTTACGCAGTCTACGCATTTTTTCGGCATTTACTACCCCGACTCACCTTTCTTTCATGTATGGCAGGTGGTCACGTATATGTTTATGCATGGAGGATTTAGCCACATATTTTTTAATATGTTCTCGCTATTGATGTTCGGACCAATTATCGAGCAAATATTGGGGCAAAAGCGTTTTTTAAACTTTTACTTAATTAGTGGTCTTGGAGCATTAGTATTACAATATGGCGTTCAAGCATGGGAAGTACACCAAATAACGGGTACCGTCCGCGCACTACAATTTCTCGATTTTAACATGCTAACAAATCAAGTTTCTACAAACTTGAATATATCAAGAGCAGACTTCAATACCTTAACAAGTATTTATGGAACACCACTAGTAGGGGCTTCCGGGGCTATTTATGGGTTATTGTTAGCCTTTGCCTACCTGTTTCCGAACATGTCTTTATACTTGTTCTTCATCCCTGTTCCGATCAAAGCGAAGTTCTTTATTCCTATTTTAATTCTTATTGAGATTTACTTAGGTTTTTCAAACAGTGGTAGCTCAATCGCCCATCTGGCACATGTTGGTGGTGCTTTATTTGGTTATTTACTGCTTAAAATGTGGGGTATTAGGAAAGGAATATAATCATGAGACAAAGTGGATTAAAAACTTTCTGGACGAATACCTATACTAAGGATACACCTATTCCTATCCTTATCTCCATTCAAGTTATCCTCTTTGTCGTCATCTTTAGTTTTGATTTACTGAAGGAAGTAGGAATCATTCAAATCCCGCTCTATGAGCTTAGCGTAAACTACTTAAGCCTACCTCTTTCATTTCAGCATTTCCTACAGCAACCATGGTCACTGATTAGTTTTCCATTTTTGTATACCGGGATTTTCACGCTGCTATTTGATTGCTTGTGGCTCTTCTGGATGGGAAATACATTTTTGGTGTTTCTAAACAAACGCCAGCTGCTGTTTATTTACCTTTCTGCTCAACTATTAGGTGCCATTTGTTTCTTAGCAGTAGGGACAATTCCTGCCCTTCAACAAAGCACACAAACATCCTTCCAAGGAGCGACTTTCGGATTGGCGGCGTTAGCAACGGCTATAGCGACTCTTGTTCCGCAGATGGAAGTGCGTATGCTCCTTCTTGGAAATATACGCTTAAAATACATTGCACTGGCCTTCGTAGGCTTATCAATTATTTTCAATGCCCTCACGAATAGTGCCGCAGCCATAGCCATTCTAGCCATGGCAATCTGGGGTTTTATTTTCATCAAACAGTTACAGGAAGGGCGCGATTTTAGCAAAATTTTGCAAGCGAGAGCTAAGAAATCAAAATTGAAAGTCGTTTACCAAAATCATCACGCAAAACCAACGGTAACAAATCGAGGCAGCAAACATGTGCCAAATCAAGCTGAGGTCGACGAAATCCTAGATAAGATTTCCGTAGGCGGATACGAAAGCTTAACTTCACGAGAAAAAGAAGTATTATTTAAAGCGAGCGAGAGCGAGTTGTAGACAATGGCAAAAAGGAAACTCTTAAAAAAGGACTTAGGCTTTTTCAGTAAAACAGTATTTCTCGGCAATATCATTGCGGTTATTTTACTGTTGCTAAGCTATTCGGCATCCTTTATAAATCCTATTGTTGTGTGGCCTATAGCTTTTTTCGGGTTAGGCTACCTCCCTATCTTACTAATAAATCTTGGTTTTGTCGCTTACTGGGGGCTACGTCGATTTAAATACACGCTCTTATCACTCATCCCTATTCTTTTGGGATGGAGCCTGCTGACTAAGCATTTCGGTTTTCGCAAGGCTGTCGATGAGCCTAAGAAAACGGAAAACAGCATGCGTATTATGACGTATAATGCGCACCTTTTTAAAGATATCAAAGACAACGAAAACCCTGACATCAAGAATGAGGTGCTAAATCTCATCAAAAAAACAGACCCTGACGTGCTTTGTTTTCAGGAGTTTTTCACAAAAATAAAAGGATCTAAAAAGTTTGTTGACCGCATTAATGAAGAAGCAGGCTTTGGAAATTTTTATTTCGAGCCCGTCATGAAAAGTCGCTCTGAGGCCTATGGTCAGGTTATTTATTCTAAGTTCCCGATTATCAATTCGGGCGTTATCGCTCACAAAGAGTATGGCATCAATCGCATTATTTATGCCGACATTGTCAAGGAGCAAGATACCATCCGTGTATACAATGTACACCTCCGCTCATTTGCCCTACAAAATGAGGATAAAGAATTCGTACAAAACCCATCGGCGAGCAACGAGCCAAACGAAGATATGTCGCGCCGTTTAGGAAGAAAGTTGAAATTCGCCTTTAATAAAAGAAGTGATCAGGCGGCAGCCTTAAAGCATCACATCGACTCTACACAATATCCGATTTTGGTGATGGGCGACTTCAACGATACACCGATGTCGTATAGTGTCAACTTGATAAGTAAAAATCTAAAGAATACATTTCAGGAAAAAGGACAGGGCTGGGGCGTAACGCACTACGAAATGCTCCCTATCTTCCAAATCGACTACATCCTGTGTAGCAAGCGATTTGAGGTTGGCAGCTACAAAATAATAAAAAAGAAATTATCTGACCACTACCCAATTTTTGCAGACGTAAAATTGCTAAACTAGCCGTCTGCTTTATTAAAATGGTCTATCGCCCTCTTCACGAAGACATCACTTCGATTTTTAACCTTAAAATAAGCCTCTCTACCGAAATAGTACCGACCTACTAAGGCTTCAATATCACTCTCTATAACTTCACGCAAATCATTTTTTTTACGATCCGGAATAACAATTCCCGCTGCGCGTACAAAATCAATGAATTTATGGTACTCATAGTCTGGCAAATTATAACCCGTTAGGAAGTTGTCAATAGAATAAGCAGGGAGCTTCTTGGTGAAACGTCCATACACAAACTGGTCAACAAGGCCGTAACGAATTAATTGTTGATAAGGGCCATAAAAAGAGCTTGAATCCAACGGCATTTGGATATCAGGCAAGATGCCTCCGCCACTGTACACCGCCTTGCCGGCCTTTGTTTTATAGGTCTGTCCATGTGCATACAGGGTGTCTAGGGCCCACAAACCGCTATACATGCTATTAAAATCCACCATATTGGACCAATTCGGCGTATACTTCTTCTGAATGCTACGTCCTAGGGGCGTAAAATAGCGTGCTATACTTAAATTGATGGTCGACCCATCAGAAAAGCCAAACTGCTCCTGTACGATTCCTTTTCCGTAAGAACGGCGACCAATGATAACACCACGGTCCCAATCTTGCACAAAACCGGCAACTATCTCACTCGCCGACGCTGTCTGTTCATTAATCAATACAGCAAGCTCACCATCAGCAAAACCACCTCCTTCGTCGGAGAAATAATCCTGACGTGTTTCATGCGCTCCTTCGGTGTATACGACCAAACGACGGTCTTTAAAAAAGGCACTCGCCATTTTTATCGCCACATGAAAATAACCACCACCATTATCACGTAAATCTAGGATAAGTTTCTGAGCACCTTGCTTCTTTAGCGCTGCAATAGCAGTGTTAAACTCCTCGCCAGTATTAATCCCAAAACGTCGAACCTTAATATAGCCTACAGTAGGCTTAATCATATATACAACATCAAGAGAGCGAACGGTTACCTGATCACGGATCACTTTAATTGCTGTAGGAAGCTCTGTATCATCTCGTTTAATTGCAATATTAACTGATGTTCCACGTGTACCGCGGATTAAAGCCTCGATTTCTTCTTGTGAAATATTAACGCCAGCAACAGACTTATCGTCAATACGTAACAACTTATCGCCTACACGGAAACCCGCTTTCTCCGCAGGTCCATTATTAATAAGGGAGACTACCAATAAGGTATCACGAAGGTTAAAATATTCCATACCTATCCCTTCAAAGGTACCGTCAAGAATCTCCGTTTGTCGTGCAGCCTCATTGGGCACCAAATACGTAGAATAGGGATCTAAGTGGGAAATAATATGATTAATAGCACCATTCTGTACGGAGTCGATATTTACACTATCGACATAAGCGCTGTTCAACAGGTCGAGCAACTGTTGCATCTTCCAACTATTATCAGACAGACCAATGGGCACCAAGCTGCTACCCGGTCGTGTGCCCTGTTGGTTGTCATAATTTTGCCTAAAATAATAACCAAAAGCAGAACGCCCGCATAAGTTGCGGCAACAAATATATTACGTCTTTTACTGTTCTGCATGGTCAATATCTCGGTGCAAAATTACTATTGTTTTTTGAAATAATCTCGGCTTAGTTCATGTCATAAACCGCAAAATGTAGTCCAATTGCTATAATCTTGATAATATTTAAGTAATATTTTGATTTTAAGCAAAAAACAAACTAAAAACAGCTTTTAAAGACACTTAACAACATAAAATTCTATGGCAACAAAAAGAATTTAGTTAAGTTTGATGACTATCAAAATAGAATGCTGTGCACGAAATAGAACCATACTACAACTGGCGCGACGATTACATTGCGGCAGAAGACGAGAAATCTCCCTTTTATGGCGTTGAATACAGTGAGTTTGAATTCGACAAACAAATCTACAACTTCCTTCTCCATCCGCAGTGGGACGACTTTGGGTCGCAAACACTCTACTTAAAAATTCTATTCGTTGATTATGATAAAGGCTTTGCCATCATCGAATTTATTGGCGAGTGGAACGATGCCATTTACAATGACATCATGCTTCTTAAACGAGAAATTATCGACCTGCTCATACAAGAAGGTGTGCAGAAATTCCTCCTTATCGGCGAAAATGTGTTAAACTTCCATGGTGCTGGCGACGCTTATTACGAAGAATGGTATGAAGATATTGAAGATGGCTGGATTGTTGCTTTAAATTTTAGAGAACATGTAATTCAAGAGTTCAAATCAGAAGGTATAGATTATTATATAAACTTCGGTGGCGATCTCAATGAGTTTCCGTGGCGCACCTTAAAGCCCAAACAGCTGTAC
This sequence comes from Sphingobacterium sp. MYb382, assembly GCF_037572665.1. Lineage (NCBI taxonomy): Bacteria > Pseudomonadati > Bacteroidota > Sphingobacteriia > Sphingobacteriales > Sphingobacteriaceae > Sphingobacterium > Sphingobacterium sp. MYb382. The sequence goes on along the minus strand of NZ_JBBGZT010000026.1, from coordinate 38,116 downwards.
CACCATATTCAAGAACGCATCAATAAACGATTAGGCATGTAAAAGATAGCCCCCTATTTAGCCGGGCTTCACTATATTTTCATTAACTTTGTTGTACCACTAAATACATTTAATTATGTCATTCAGAATAGAAAAAGACACGATGGGCGAAGTGCAAGTCCCAGCAGACAAATACTGGGGAGCACAGACAGAACGTTCACGTAACAACTTTAAAATTGGTCCAGCGGCTTCTATGCCGAAAGAGATTATTGCAGGCTTTGCATACTTGAAAAAAGCGGCAGCCTATGCAAATCATGAATTAGGCGTATTACCGATTGAAAAACGCGATGCTATTGCTGCTGTCTGCGATGAGATTCTTGCTGGTAAATTAGCCGATGAGTTTCCTTTAGTAATCTGGCAAACAGGTTCTGGAACACAGTCCAACATGAACGTCAACGAGGTTATCGCAAACCGTGCACAAGTACTTTCTGGCGGTAAAATCGGCGAAGGTGAGCCTGTATTAAAAGCAAATGATGATGTTAACAAATCACAATCATCAAATGATACTTTCCCTACGGGAATGCACATTGCAGCTTATAAAGCCGTTGTAGAAACAACAATTCCTGGTGTTGAGAAATTACGCGATACGCTACAGGCTAAATCTGAGGCTTTTATGGATGTCGTAAAAATCGGACGTACCCACTTAATGGATGCGACACCATTGACATTAGGTCAAGAAATTTCGGGCTATGTAGCACAGTTGAACTATGGTATCAAAGCGGTAAAAAACACATTAGAGCACCTTTCTGAGGTAGCATTAGGTGGTACTGCAGTAGGTACGGGTTTAAATACACCAAAAGGTTATGATGTAACCGTAGCTAAATATATCGCTGAGTTCACTGGCTTACCTTTCGTTACCGCACCAAACAAATTTGAAGCTTTAGCATCGCATGACGCTATTGTGGAGACACATGGTGCTTTAAAACAATTGGCTGTAGCTTTAAATAAAATTGCAAATGATATCCGTATGATGGCTTCAGGTCCACGCTCAGGTATCGGCGAGATTTTAATTCCAGAGAACGAGCCAGGGTCGTCTATCATGCCAGGAAAAGTAAACCCTACACAATGTGAGGCTTTAACTATGGTTGCGGCGCAAGTTATGGGTAATGATGTAGCCATCACTATCGGTGGAACACAAGGTCATTACGAACTAAACGTATTTAAACCTGTTATGGCGGCAAACTTCTTGCAGTCGGCACGTTTGATTGGTGATGCATGTCTTTCGTTCGAGGAGCACTGTGCAATTGGTATTGAGCCAAACCACCAACGTATCCAAGAATTGGTTAACAATTCATTGATGTTGGTAACAGCGTTAAACACTAAAATTGGTTACTACAAAGCGGCAGAAATTGCACAAACGGCACATAAAAACAACTCTACGTTGAAAGAAACAGCGATTGCGTTGGGTTATGTTACGGCAGAGCAATTTGACGAATGGGTAAAACCAGAAGAGATGGTTGGCAACTTAAAATAGATCTGTGAGCTATCAATCAAGCATAAATATTTTTCAAAAAGCATACCTAATCATTGCGTTAGGTATGCTTTTTACCGCAACAAGCTGTGTGCGTCATTCAGAGATGCAAACCGAAGGTGCCGATTACCTACAAGGTGTATGGGTACAAGATAGTATTCCTTTTCAATCACAAATGATGGATTATACGCTACATGAGTTTCGCTTCATCTGCGACTCGGTGTATACCACGATGCGTGTACATGCGGAAACGCAACGTGTTCCAGATAGCTGCTATAATGATGGCAACTGGGATGAATATGCGAAGGGTGTTTACGTCATGCGTGGCGACAGCCTTATTGGTGAAGGAATATACACCAAGCCAAATGGTAAATATAAGGCTTCTGGCTGCCATAAGGTAGGAACCTATTTACCACGCTACCGTGTTGCTTACCATAGCAAGGATTCCTTAGTATTGGAAAACCGCTATGATCAGCGTCCGATTATTCTTCGTAAGACACAAGATATAAGCTGCGTACCTAAGAGAAGATGGGAAGACTAAGGATTCTCATTTTCTTTTAAAATACGTAAGAAATTCTGCCCCATTATCTTAGCAATATCTGTTTTAGCATAACCGCGCTTCAACAAGGCTTCTGTCAACAATGGGAATTTAGAAACATCTTCTAACCCCTGTGGTGACGATTCTATACCATCAAAATCAGAGCCTATCGCCACGTGGTCAATACCTACTTTTTTAACGAGATAATCGATATGCTCTAGTAACTTTTCTAGTGGCGCATCAGCCTTTCTCCTCAACGCTAGTGGCAGCCGCTCATACTGACGTATTGGCGAAAGCTTATCAGATGCTTGAGCGCCAAAATGTTGCTTGTACAGGTGCTTAACACGATCATTAAAGCCTGGATCTAGAAAACCTGAATAAAAATTGACGCCAATTACACCGCCATTTTTCTTTAATGCGGCTAACTGTTGATCTTTTAAATTTCTATAGTGAGGCATCAAGGCATAAGCATTACTATGTGACACCAATACCGGCTTGGTCGTTATAGCCATAACGTCATAAAAAGATTTCTCCCCAACGTGTGAAAGGTCAACCATCATCCCCAGTTCATTCATCCGTTTAATGATAACCTTTCCCTGCTCACTGAGTCCTTTTCCTTTATCCGACGAAGTCTTCGACTCTATAGCCGCCGCCGTCACCCAAGGAAGGTTGTAGTTCCATGTCAAGGTCAGATATCGCGCACCTCGTTTATACAGCACTTCCAAATTTTCGACTGAACTTTCAATCATATTTCCGCCTTCAACACCAATAATAGCGGCAATTTTTCCAGCATCCAGCGCCAACTGCACCTCCTTAGAATTTTTCACAAGGGCAATCTCCTTCGGATACTTATTTACCATAGCCTCCAAGGCATCAATTTGTGCATTAGCGTGTTTAAAGGCTTTCCCCTTCGGGAATTTTTTATCATCCGACCACACTGCAAAAACCTGAACATCAACACCTCCTTCACGCAAGCGTGGTAGATCGGTATGTCCCTGCTTTAGACGCTTTCCGATATCGCGCCCCGGAAAGATGGACTCATAAATCACGTCATTATGGCCATCGACCACGATTAAGCCTTTATGAAAATCGGAGGCAGACTGCTGCCCCATACTAACATCGAAAGATAGTGTGCAGACAGCCATAAGGCCTAATATTTTAGGGTTTAGCTTGAATAGTTTCATAAATAACATCTTGAATGCGGCTACGCACATTAAGCTCGAGCAATTTCGTACTTACTTGTGGATGCACACGATTGGACAAAAAGATATATACCAATTGGTTTTTGGAATCTATCCATATACAGGTTCCGGTATAGCCAGTATGGCCATAGACTGTGCTGTTTGCTAATTTTGATGGATACTCCTTGCCTGCACCAGGGTCAAAACGATCAAAACCTAAGCCACGTCGGCTCGTTTTTGATTGCCTAGAGGTGAATAAGTCTACCGTCTCTGGCTTAAAATAACGCACACCACCATATGTTCCTCTATTTAATAAAAGTTGCCCATAGATTGCTAAATCATTCGCGGTAGCGAATAGGCCAGCATGACCAGCCACACCACCCGCCAATGCTGCTCCTTGATCGTGTACATAGCCTTCTAAAAGCACTTTGCGGAAAGACGTATCCAACTCTGTGGGTACAATTTGTTCTTTAGCAAAACGATTACGCGGATTATAGCCGGCTGTTTTCATGCCAATAGGACGGTATAAAAAATCCTGTACATATTGCTCCATCGGTATAGCGGTCTCATGCTCGGCGACTTCCTTCATCACATACATGCTGATGTCACTATACTCATAATTGCCGACTGGTTTCACCGCGGAGGCTAACATTTCGGGCCACATTACATCGCGGTAATAGTTACTGCGTAAAAAAGCACCATCAGCAAGCTTGACGTTATGCTGCGCATCTTCGTGCGTCTGCACATCACCGGCCTTTAAATATTTGTAAAATGGAATAAAAGGCGTAAATCCTGCCTCATGCAGCATCACCGAGCGTAGGGTAATATCTTTTTTATTGCTACTCTTAGCTTGCCATAGGTAATCGCCCATCGTTTTATTAAGGTCAATAACGCCTTGCTCTTGCAAATGCATAATAACAGGCGTTGTACCTGCAATCTTACTTACGGAGGCTAAATCAAAGATATCCGTCGTCCGCGTTGGCGTCTGCTTATCATAGGTATGCGTACCATAAGCTTTATCAAAAATAACCTTTACGTCTTTTACCGCCATGACCACCATGCCAGGCGCTGCTTTCTTGGCGATAGCATCCAAAGCAATAGCATCTATTTGGGTCGTCATCCGATCCAGATTAAAGGCCGACTGCTCTATGCCGTCATACTGTATGCGACTTTTAACCGTATGATTTTTGCCTGCCGTGATGGCTACACCTCCAAAAATGGACATCGCAGCAGCACGCTGGCTTACCTTTGCGTTACCGACATTCGTCGATAACACGGTGAAACCAGGCTTTGGCGTCATCATGCTCAGTGTTCCAGCACTACTAGATGTAGGGTCTACAAAATAAAGCAGAGCGACATTTTTCTTATTAATCACCGATTGGTTGACCATCAGGAGCAGGTCGCTACGCAGTTCTTCGGGTGTTCCCGCAACGATGAGCGTATTAAAATATTTGGTATGCTCGTCATATTGGTTGAAATCTAGACTGGTCACCTCCGCATATTGCTGTAAGGTTTCGATAAAATCAGTATAGCGCTCGGGAAATGCCGTCACTACAGCAATTTTACGCTTCTCAAGACCTGTCAGCGGAATTAAGCTTTGCTGATTTTGAATCAATGTTATTTGATTCAATTGCATTTTTGGTTGCTGTGCATAGCTCCCCATCGCCATAGCGCCAACCATTAAAAAGGGTAAGAAAAGTCGTTTATTTATCATAATTTATAACAGTTTTCTTCCGTAAATGTAAAAATAAAACGCAAGAATACGCAACAGTTGGTTTTAACAAATTCAGCCTGCGCTATTTACCAAAAAGCTATTTTTTTTGTGTTTCGACTTTTTAATTTTAACTTCAAACGAGATTTAAGCAATGCCAGAACAGATTCAAAATAGAACCATTTTCTCCTTATTGGAGGTATCCCGTAGTATTCAGAAAACTATTGCTGACCGCTACCAGAGTTTGTATTGGATCAAGGCGGAGATGAATAAGCTAAACCTTTATACCCATTCAGGGCATTGCTACCCCGAGTTGGTGGAGAAAAAAGATGGTAAAATTGTTGCCGAAATGCGTTCCATTTTATGGAAGACAGATTATGAACGTATCAACAGACAATTTATCGAACTCCTCAATGAGCCTCTACGTGATGGTATCACTATTCTCTTTCAGGCGGGCATTTCCTATGACCCTATGTATGGTTTCAGCCTTAAAATCGTCGATATTGACCCTACATTTGTATTGGGAGAACTGGAAAAAGAAAAAATAGCCAGCATCAAGAAACTACATGAAGAGGGAATTTTCTCGGCCAACAAACGGCTACCCTTTCCGACAATACCTAAGCGCTTGGCTTTAATTTCTGTAGAAACAAGTAAAGGTTTATCCGATTTTTTTAAGATAATTAATGGAAACCCTTGGGGCTATCATTTTGAGAATACCCTTTTCCCGGCCTTACTGCAAGGGGATAAATCGGTACCATCGATCATCAAGCAGCTCGCTGTAATCGCTGAAAAGCAAGACGAATTTGATGCTGTAGCAATTGTTCGTGGTGGAGGTGGAGAGGTCGGTTTATCGTCCTACAACAACTACCTGCTAGCCAAGGCCATTGCTATTTTCCCGATTCCGGTGCTTACTGGAATTGGCCACTCCACAAATGAAACAGTAAGCGAGATGGTGGCCTATAAAAATGCGATAACACCGAGTGAATTAGCGGATTTCCTCATACAGAAGTTTCACAACTTTGCTATTCCTGTTGACGATGCACAGCGCCGTATGATTGCTGCCTGTCAATTAATTTTCAAGCAAGAGCATCAGCAACTGCAACAGTATAGCCAACAAATATCATGGTCTAGTAAATCGTTCTTACAGATCAAAAAGAATAAAATAGATAATACATTAAAGGATTTACAGCTTTTCTGTAAGCAACAGTTTAAAGAGCAGCAAACGAATTTGGTAAATGCGAGCCGATTAATCAATATCGCGAGTCCAAAACAGCTACTAAAAAGAGGATTCAGTATAACTCGTTTTGAGGGTAAAGCTATTATTGACCCTGCGAATTTGCCTGAAAACACATCCATAGAAACAGAATTGTACCAAGGAACTTTATACAGTACACTCACTTCAAAAGAAATTAAAAATGACCAATAAAGTATCTTATAACGACGCCTTTCAAGAGCTACAACTCATTGTTAGTCAAATTGAAACTGGCGAAATAAATGTAGACGATTTAACGGATAAAATCAGTCGTGCTTCTGAATTAATTACCGTCTGTAAGGCCAAACTTACCGCATCAGAGGAGGAAGTAGAAAAACTATTAGCGAAGCTACAGGCTCCAGATCAAGAAAATAATCAGCAGTCTGAAGGCAACGCTTCAGAAGAAGAGTAAAAAATAGTAAAAAGAAGGGTTCTACCGCTGACGTGAAAAGCAAAAAAGCGTTAAAAAAGGGACAAAAAGCACCTCTCAACGCCCTAAAGCCAAGTTAATTGTGTATTTTTGCAGAAACGAATACCCGATGAAAAAAATTAGTATACTTGTGCTTGCGGTACTTTCTTTCACCGCTGTTCTAGCACAGAAAGTGGATCGTAAACCGCTCCCGAAAGAGGTTCAAATAAAACTGGCGCTGCAGGCTGCTCCGTCAGACCTGAGAAATGGTGCCAAAGTTTATGGATACGATGATTCTGGAAAATTTATCGTTCTTCAAGAAGCGAGCAATAACAACAAAATGGTATGCTTAGCTCCTGACTATAAAACGTCTACCTACTATTCTTACGCTTATCCGCAATCTATGGATGCATTCATGGAAAGAGGGCGCCAATTAATTGCCGAAGGCAAACGTAAACAGCGTGACGAAATTCGTGAGCAAGAATTTAAAGCTGGTAAACTTCATATTCCACAAACACCAACCATGCTTTATGCCTACTGGGGCGATGCTGCCGATGTAAACATGGAAACAGGTGAAATTAAAGACGCTAAAAGAAGATATGTAATCTACATGCCTTTTGCGAAAGCAGAAGATATCGGATTATCTAGCCAACACAACAACTTGGGTATGCCTTGGTTGATGGATGAAGGCGGCTATAAAGCGCATATCATGATTACGCCGCCATTGGAGCAGCATAAACATGGAAGTCGCTAATTAAAGTATAAATACCTTTACAGGAATGGCCCTGCAAACCATTCCTGTAAAGAATCTTTCCCCTAATTTTCTTGCCCTGCATCATGCATATTTGAGAATCTTAAGTACGGGAAATCAAACGAACACAAATCATGAAATTTTTAGTTGCAATACTTCTTTTATTAAGCCTTCAATCATGTCAACTATTTTCCGGACTAGGAAAGAAAGATAATGATGCTTTATACATTAATACGATTATCCCAGCACATACTTCGCTGGATATCTCTACAAAAGAAGGCGAACCTTTTTCTTTTGATGCGCAAAACAAGTCATTAAATGCATTAACATTAATCACTAAAGAGGTAAGTACGCCGCTTGAGAAAGACAAAAAATCAAGCGTACAAGTATCAAAAAAATCAAGTGTTATGCTGAAAAACACATCCAACAGAGAAGCTTCTGTAAAACTTAAGGTATACAACCATAGCTCGGAAGTGATTCAAAAAATGAAACCATAAGCAGAAAGTATAATTTACTTACGCTCTTGATAAAAAAGGCAAAATCAATATATTTGTTCCATATAAATATATTGATTTTGCCTTTCTTGTTAAAAGAACATAGAAATGTAAAGTCTATTAAGGTATGACAATCTCAATCGAACCAAACCATGGCTACCAAAAATTTAGAAGATTTAGACAACGAAGAGTTGCTAAAGGAATACAAAAAACGCAAGGGGATGTACATCAGCAACTGTGTACTCGTAGGCATGCTTATCGGTACTGCCGTATACTCATCAATAAATAAAGGATTCGGATTTTTCACGTTTTTTCCCCTTTTCTTTATTCCGTTAATGGCTCCTACATGGCATTTTTACAATAAAGCGAAAGCAGAGGCTAAAAGTAGAGCACTTATATAGCCCGCAAGCGTAAAATAAAAGCGGCTGCTTCAGGTTATGAAGCAGCCGCTTTTATTTGGCAGTGTATGTCACTAGGAATGCTGTTTAGACGTTACTCTTTTCTTCGTCTTTATCGCTTCTTTTTTAATAACATCAACCTCATTTGGACGCGCTGCAATTTCATCACAAGCGGCCGCAATTTCAGGTCTACGCACAGAAATATTGTACCAGCCCATCACCTCTAAGGCCGTACGACGTACGTCATCCGAATTCTCTGCATCTTTAGCCATAGCAATCAGCGCTGGAATCAAGGCATGATTTCTATACAAACGTAAATTATTAATCTCACCGATACGGTCTTTATCTAATTTCTTTTTATCCGTGATCGTAGCCAAAGTTGTTGCTGTTTTCTTTTGACTAACCTCAATATCTCGGTCTAATTTATTCGCCAATGAATCGCCTTGTACTAAGGCTTTATTTTCACGAATAAGCTCATTCACATACTGACGTGCGAGGGTAGGATTTAAGAACTGTAAATTCCAACGCGTGCGGTAAGCGACGCGCTCTGAATGTGGATCTGAAACATAAAACTCTAACTGATCTTTAACGAAATCATCTCCACCAAAATCGGCTAAATCGTAAGCTACACGGCGACGAATGTACTCATAAGAGTCATTTTTCGCGGCATGTAATACGTCGAAATAGTTCTTATCTTCAAAGTTGCGCAACAACTGGAATGCTTCCATACGCACCGTCTCATAAGCCGACTCAAAATAATACTTACGCAATAAATTGGAGGCTTCTTTTGCGGGCAATAGGCGACTTAAATAAATCAATGATAAGGCCTGCAAATCGGCATCAGGTGTTTTCAACAAGTCTTTCCAATAGCCCGCTTGTCCAGTTTTCACAGCCAAAGCTTGGTTTAAACTAGCCGCACGTGCTCCGCTAAACGCGAATGTAGGGTCGCCTAATATATGTGTCTCTAAGTAAGCCGTATGCTTTAACCAATTTCCGACACGTACACCGTGCTGTAGAATTCCAATCAATTCTCCTGGCCACAGGTCTTGTAAAACCCCGACAGAGTTGGCTAAGGCCACTATAGTTTCATTTTTAGAGAAGGGATAATAACCTGCAATATATTCTTTCAAGTGAAAAGATCCCGTCAAGCAAGAGTTTAAATAAACCAAACGTGCTTGTATACCTGCATCTTTCACATCGTAAAACTGCATATCCATATTTTCATTATAGATAGAGTCTTCTACAATAGAAGAGGCTACAAAAGCATCTTCAAACCATTTATCATTAACACCTAAAGAAGCTTGAAAATCGGCTTTCACCTTTTCTACATCGCGACCATCTTCTTTTGCCGCACGCATCTTTGCACGTAGGTAGCGTGCCACATTCTGCATCGACGGTTGCGGATTGGAAACCGATGGATAGCCATTCAGTACCTGCTGTGCTGCCGTGCCGTGGCCCGTCATAAAAGCAAAGTCCATCCCAGGACGTTTCAACTCGGCCAACATATTAAACTTGATGAAATCTGTATTTCTAAAGTTCATGAACTTAATAGAATTGCCGGGCATAAAAAGAGTCGGGAATTGTGATTTCAACGCCAAGGCGTCGCCTAAAGCAGAGTTTACAGCGTTGGACGTATAACCATGACCTGTAGACACCATCATATCTGTCAACGGATTATTCTCACCACGCAGACGTACTACCTTTTGCAAGTAATCCTTAATTTTATCTTTAGCATCTTCACCTGCTACTACAGGAGGCTTAATACGCGCGGTATAGATATCCATCTCGATAAACTGATTGGACTGCTCATTCAAACTGTAGTAAAAATAGTTTTCTTTACCAGCCTCTGTTTCTTGACGCAAAAAGTCGAAGCGTAAATCAAAATCATCATAAAAACGGTCGGAGGGAACAGATGATTTATCCCAACGTATTTTTTGATTCATCTTAAATGCTGATGTCAAAAATTGCGCATCACGAATCATCGGAACAGGAATCTCACCGACCAAAACTGCGCCTTCCAAACGGCCCGTTTTCTGGCGGTATAAATCTTCTAAAACTGTTTTTATCTGCTCTGGTGAGGTCCATTTCTCAACGACAATATAGGTCCCTAAACCGTCCTTCTCTACAGCCTGTTTGTAGGCTTGTACCTCTGCTTTTGCATACTGATAGGTATCTTTATCAATAACAATTGCAAAAGTAGTCTCCGATTTAATACGCGGTTTTTCAATCTCTTGAGCCTGTACACTCACCTTACCTAAAGATAGGAGAGCAAGCGTTAAGGCAATCATTTTTGTGTTCTTCATCATATAGAAATTCTTCGTTCAGCCCTTTTACAGCTTTGCCTTGGACAAGGAAATTATAAAATATCCCTACCCAAGGCAACAAAAAAGCGCTATTTACTATTCGTCTAAAGCATCCTTAAAGGCTTGCTAAATTAAAAGGAATAAATTCCAAGTGCAATCTCTGCTGTTGTTCTTGACATTTTTTTCGCAAAGTATTCGTTTGTCGTTGTCGGCTTTAAATAGCTCCCGCTTGCTTTAATGTATAACTGTGAACCTGTTTTCTGCATCGGCTTAAATACATATTGAACCGCCGCATTGGCTTGCCAGAATTTGGTCGACAGAAACGCATTCGTCGGATATAAAATCTCCTTAGCTACAAAGTTTGTTGCGTAGCTTTTCTCCGGATAATTGAACACCGTTTTTAATACATCCGCGTAAGCGCCCCCCAGCTGAACGACAAAACCAGATTGGTCTTTAGCCATAAAGTAGTGGGTAAAATCAGCTTGATAGGTCAACCTATCTGCCGTCTGTTGGCTTAGATTTGTGGCATAGCGGTTATCGACCCCTTGATACTGGGCTCCTACGCCAGCTTTCCAAACCAAATCTTTCCCATTAAGCTTCCCAAACTGGTAGCTTAACGAAGATTGGGTAACTAGGTTTGTATTGAAAACGCCAGAAAATAAAGTCTCGTAAACCTTCGTAATAGGATCTTGGTATTGATGATACTCCGTATTTGCAATATCTTTCTGATCCCATGAAGCGCGTAGGCTATGAATACCGTAATCTTGTGTCTGACTCAACGAAGCATTAAATCCATAAGCATGGTAACGGTGGGTTCCTGGATTTTGCGGATAGGTTGTCCCGTCGGTTGCTGTTTCCTTATGGTGATTATAGAACCCTTCCACATAGCCTTTAAAGTCACCTTTATTTAGGCTGTAGGTCAATCCTCCACCGAAGGTGTCGCCTGCATAGCGACGTGCAAAACCTCCTGCCGCAAGAAATAAAGGAGAACTACCGACATATTCGCCTAAGCCAATAAGCTTATAGATATTGTGTACCGTGTTTGTATTTACATTCGTAACGGTCAAATCTTCCACAAAATAATTGTACTGACCATATAGCCCTACGATATTATGCTCATCCAACTTATAGGCCACCGCAGGCTTCAAGTTCAACAAGTTTTGCGTATTCTGCGGACGAGGGTCACGCTGGCGTGCTCCCGTACTCACTTGATAACTTAAGCCTAGACCTACCGCAACACGGTCATGGAAATAAGGAGAGGCTACTTGTACATCAAAACCGTAATGCTGCTTATTCCAGTCGCCCTGCAAAGAGTCGACTAAAATATAAGGATTTAAGCGCAGAGGATTAAGTTGCGTCGTGTAGGCAACATCTTTTTCTTTACCCGCTTTGAGGTTAAAACTACCGTATAACTTCCATCCTTTTAAATCTTGGAAACGGCTAGATTTAAATCCGAAATACTGGCTTTTATTTGCTAATAGGGGATGTTTAAAGCTCCCATCTTCGTTGGTATAGCTAATGGCAGACTCCCCGAGGTTATCGACTTGCATTTGCTGCAAAAAGACAGCATTCTGACTCTGAACGACCGTTTCTTGTAAATTTAATTTATCCTGTTGTTGGCGTCCTTCTTGTGCAAAAGCGCCCGCCGTTGCACCACTAAAAAGTAGTCCTAATACTATTCTTCTATTCATCGCGCTTAATTCCATTTTTTAGGTGAAGGCGTATTATTAATTTCAAAATCTTGAGCGGAGTTATTGGTATCTTGGAAGATGGTACGTCCGTTAATGACTGTTTTCACTTTACGGCGCACCGATTTACCATTGTACGTAGCTCCAGTGGTGGTCATACCAGCATCGACAGTCGTCGGAAGACGCTTTTTATCGGCCGTGATGTTAGCATTCGTCACACAGTCTACACCATCAAATATAGTTGCTATTGGAATAGCCTTATACTGCGTTGTTCCCGCAACATTTGGCTCTCTCATTACAGGAAGCTCTTTAAATGTTGGGCTATTAAAAATCACCAATCCAGAACCAAAAACACCAGGCAACCAAGCAAAACCAGCGGTAGTACTCGCATAGGCATGTACTAAATTGGGCACATCAGGGTTATCTGTTGTCTTATTTCCATATGGCCAATAGGCCTCAAAATCAGAAACCCCTGCCCCTAAGTTCACCGGCGAGTTTTTATTACCATTCGGATCACTTTTATGATTTATGGCATTCGAAGCGATCACGAAAGAAGCACCCGGTGCTAGAGGATGATCTTTTCCTGATCCAGGAATCATCCATACTTGCGACAAGTACACGAAATCCTTTTCGTTGATAAAACCATACGCACTTGCACTGGCAGCCTTCGTATTTCCTAAGTACAAACTATCCAAATAAACAGTCTCATTGGAGTTGTTATAAATCTCTACAAAAAGGTCGTAGAAATAGGAAGTCGGTACACCAGCATAATAAAACTCACGAATAACCAAACCACCAGCACGGCTACCAAGCAAGGGAACTTCCACTTGACTGGTCTCAGGAGAAATGAGTAAAGGTGCTACACTAGCATTCACAAAGGACTCCTGTGCATAACCGGTTAGTGCTTCCGACTCTTCCGCAGTATACGAGCGGGAAGCTGTTAAGGAGTATGTGCCTGGCAATATAGAAACCGTAATTTTACCGCTTCCATCTGTTGCTAAGTTTTGAACTTCTCCCGTAATATTATTTTTTAGCCTTACGTCGACTTTTTCAGGATTAGCATCCGCTTTAAAATTTTCAGGAAAAGCCAATTGAAAAACAACAGGCACCGTATCAACCGACACAAAATCCTTTCTACAGCTATGTAAAACAAGCGATAACACGCTTAGAAGTATAAAATATCTTTTTTTCATTTCGCTACTAATTAAAACTTAAAGGTCAATTCGCTACCAAAGAAAATCGGCAAGTTACGTTTCTCATACTGCGTAGGGTTACGCGTGCCCGCTCGTAGTGGTCGGTTGTTGGTAACATTATTTGCATAGAAAGAGAATCCGTAGTTTTTACCAAACTCTTTAGTCAGCTTCATATTAAATAACCATGTTGGTTTCCAAGAATTCTCCCGGTAATAACCGTCATCCACACTTAAATACAAGCTCGACGTTTCTGGAATAGCGGCAATTTGCGCTGCTGTTAAATAATCTATAGCCCCAGCGCCGCCTTCAGCAATATTGATAACACCATATGGACGACTACTATAGCCCAAATATTTATCCTTATCCTTCCATATTGTTTGCGCTGTTACACTGACAATCAGGCGTAATTCTGGGATATGATGAATAGCACGAATTGTGCTCACAAAGCGCTCGTAGGTATGCCCTCGTCCTTCAAATACACCTAATTTCGTATAAGGCTCATTCGCTACACGACGCGCATAGACAAATGGTGAGTTATCTAACTGTTTAGTCGATAAGTAAGCACCATTCACCGTAAATGATGTTCTAATCGCATCAATGCGACCAAAATCGACATCAAATTCAAAGCCTTTATTGGTAATATTAGCATTATTCGTTGGTCGTGAATAATCTACCACATATAAAGAATCTTTTACGACAGGGCTTAAAACAGGCTTTTCTCCCGTTGCTTGCGATTGAACGCTATACATTGGGATATTCGCGAAGTTATAGTACTGATACATCGCATAGCCATTCTTCGTTTGCTCGTTGTAGTACGTCAAGGAAACGCGTTTATTTTTCAAGAAACGGTAGTCCAATCCAAGTTCTGCTTTTTTAGACTTTGCCATCTTCAAATCGCTATTCTCCGTAGAGAACACGCGGGTGGTCATCATCGCTAAACGTTCAGCAGGATTATCTTTATAATGATTTAGGCTGAATACATCCACATATGCATTATCAGGATATAGATACACCAAAGAAGGAGCTTTAACGCTATGCCCATATCCACCGCGGATTTTTAAACCTTCAAATAAGTTGTAGGAAGCGTTCACACGTGGTGAAAATGCATTCTTGGCATCCGAACGGAAAGGCTGCACCTGATCATAACGTACACCAGCCACGATACTCAGCTCTCTATTTAGGATGAAAGCCGATAATTTATCCTCCGCATAGAAAGAAAGCTGCTGCAAAGCAGGGATATCACTGAAAGCACGCGGACGAAAGCCAATGTTTGAATTGCTCTTCGGCGGGAACGCTGGATCGTAATATTTACCGGCACCGAAGTTTTTGTCTAAACTATATTGACCACCAATCACGACACCGTGTTTTACGCCACCACTAGTGAAGTAGAAATTATCAGACAATTTAGCCTGTATGCTCAACGGCTTTCCTTTAATCCATAGCTGCTGTAAATAGCTTGATGGAAGGTAAGGCACTTCAATGGTACTATTTTCTAAGTTATTAGATATTACGCTTACATTACCTGTTGTTTGCGACTGCTGAAATCCATTTTGCGAACCATATTGCCCAGAAAGGACATAATTAATATTACGTGCAAAACGCTTATTTAGGTTCCAGCGGCCATTGGTCGAGAAGCGAAAGTCATAATTCTCTGCTCGATTAACGATATTTAAAGTCGCTAAGTCTGGATCTAGACGGCTATTATCAAAGTAGCCCCCAAAACTTAAACTGCTGTTGGTATACAATGATTTATTACGTCCAAACGTGTTGGTATACTGCATAGACGTATTGATACGCTGGTATACTTCAGAAGTTTTAATCTGATTGTCGGAAGCATGGGTATAATCGACATCGACAAATAAAGCGCCGGCATCTTTACCGACTTGGAAACCTTGACCTACCCAAGCCTGACGCATCGTCGGGTTTAAGCGGAATTTTGCCTGCATAGGCTCTACAGAAGCTTTGGTTTTAACGTCCAAGATACCTGAAGTCAACTCTCCATATTCCACAGATGGAATACCACGAATAACTTCTACCGACTCCACATTGTCGGCCGACAACTGGCGTAAATCCGTTCCCATACCCGCAGCGGAAGAAAACGTCGATAGAACACCCGATCTTGCTGTATTTACGGATTGTAAATTGGCATTATTAGATAGCTGCGCCCCATTGATAATGATGGCTGTTCCCATCGATGAAACATTACCTAAGGACGCTTTATTAAGACCATTCGCATCGGTAACTTGACGAATATTAGGCACCCCAACATTTTGAAACGATGGGTTTGCAATGACTTGTCCAGGCAATAACTGTAGTAGCTCGCCCAAATTTGTCGCTTGAAGGTGCTCTATCGCCTTTCTTGAAATATAAGTAGAAGTGGCTCCTTTTACATTAGACACTTGCCCCACAACCTGCACATCCTCAATAGCAATGGAGTTTTCCTGCATATCCACACGCACTAAGCTTTGGTTTGCAGCAATTGCCATTTCTTGCGGTTTCATGCCTGTATATTGAACAGATAGGGTATAAGCGCCAGAAGGAAGTTGGTTAAAAGAAAACTGACCATTTTTATCTGTAACAGCCACCAAATCAAGCTCAATAAGCTTCACCGTAGCTCCACGCAGTGGTTTGTTACCTTGGAAAACTTGCCCTGATAACTGGCGCTGAGTAGCCTGATGGGTCTTAAATTTGTCTGGCATCGCTCCCTTTGCTATAAAAGGGCCAGAGGAATACAAGCCTGTACTTATCGCGATAGCTAATAATACGTTATTCATTTTCAAAGAAATAGGACGCAAAGATAATAACTATTTAGACGAAATCTAAATAAAAAACTCTATTTTTTATGTGTTTAACTTTTAAACATGCAGAAAGCAGTAAACTGGATAAAAATGAACTATGATACAATTGCTGAAATACAGGACAAAAACAGACAAAGATGGGAGTAGCCAAGAGAAATGATTAACTTTGTGAGTTATGTCGAAAAAGTCAGCAGAAAACTCAAAATCATACATCCAAATTCATGGAGCGCGGGTCAATAATTTAAAAAATATTGACGTCGATATCCCTAAAAACAAACTCGTTGTCATCACCGGCATGTCGGGATCAGGGAAGTCCTCTTTGGCCTTCGATACGCTCTATGCCGAAGGGCAACGTCGTTATGTAGAAAGTCTTTCTTCCTACGCACGTCAGTTTATGGGGCGCATGAATAAACCCGAGGTCGACTATATCAAAGGTATTGCGCCTGCGATTGCCATCGAGCAGAAGGTTATCACCTCCAACCCACGCTCAACGGTGGGTACCTCCACGGAGATTTATGATTATTTGAAGCTACTCTTCGCCCGTATTGGAAAGACTATTTCGCCCGTTTCGGGCCGAGAGGTTACCAAAGATACGGTCACTTCCATTGTCAATGAGCTGACGCCACTTCCTGAAGGAACCACACTTACGCTCTTTGCACCACTTATTCCGCTGAACGACCGTAAGCTGAAAGAAGAACTTTCGTTGCTCTTGCAAAAGGGTTTCGTCCGTGTACGCTATAAGGATGAACTGCATAAAATTGAAGCACTTATTGATGATAAAAGTGTTAAAAACAACAACTTCAAGGCCAATGAGGTACAGATTGTTGTTGACCGGATTCGCTTGGATAAGGACGACGAAACAATCAGTCGACTGGCAGACTCACTACAAACGGCCCTTTTTGAGGGAAAAGGGGAGTGTGTGGTTGATGCAGATGGCGAGCAGAAATTTTATTCCGACCGTTTCGAACTAGACGGTATCAGCTTTGAAGAGCCTACACCAAACTTTTTCAGCTTCAACAACCCTTACGGGGCCTGTAAAAAGTGTGAAGGTTATGGTAAAGTCGTGGGTATCGACCCGGATTTGGTCATCCCCGACAAAAGTAAGTCTATTTATGATGGTGCCATCGCTCCTTGGCGTGGCGAAAAGATGGGCGAGTGGCTCGACAAACTTACGCGTAGCGCCATAAAATTTGACTTCCCGATACACCGCGCGTATGCGGATTTGACGAAGGATCAACAAGAGTTACTTTGGGCAGGGAACAAATATTTCCAAGGGCTTGATGCCTTCTTCGAAGATTTAGAAAAACAAACTTATAAAATTCAATACCGCGTTATGCTTTCCCGCTACCGCGGAAAAACAGACTGTCCGGATTGCAAAGGCTCGCGTCTACGCAAAGATGCGACCTATGTTAAAATACAAGAAAAGTCGATTACAGATATCGTCCTGCTTCCGCTGGACGAGGCATTGAAATTTTTTACCTCTTTAGAACTCAATAAAAACGAGCTCATTATCGCCAAAAGATTATTGGCAGAGATTGAAAACAGACTACGCTTCTTGTGTGATGTGGGTTTAAGTTATCTGACCTTAAATCGCTTGAGCAACACCTTATCTGGTGGTGAGTCGCAGCGTATCAACTTGGCGACATCGCTAGGTAGCTCCCTTGTAGGCTCTATTTATGTGTTGGATGAACCGAGCATCGGCTTGCACCCTCGCGATACCCAAAAGCTTATCGGCGTCCTCAAATCATTGCGCGATGTCGGCAATACGGTTGTAGTCGTAGAACATGAACAAGAGATGATGGAAGCAGCGGACTACATCATTGACATTGGGCCAGAAGCAGGGATTAACGGAGGTGAGCTTGTCTTTGCGGGCAATTATGAGGAAATCCTACAAAGCGAAACCAGCCTAACGGGAGCTTACTTAAGTGGCAAAAAACAAATACCAACACCGACATCGCGTCGCAAATGGACCGATAGCATCCGCATTAAGGGGGCTCGTGAAAATAACTTACAAGGGATAGACGTAGACTTCCCGCTGCATAACTTCACGGTCGTAACCGGTGTTTCTGGATCCGGTAAAACCTCCCTGGTGAAGCGTATCCTTTATCCGGCACTACAAAAAGCAATAGGAAACTATTCGGGCGAACAATCAGGTTTATTCGATGGCATCGAAGGCAGCATCGATGCTGTAGAGCAAATCGAAATGATTGATCAAAATCCGATTGGAAGATCATCACGTTCAAATCCGGTTACTTACGTTAAAGGATGGGACGAGATTCGTGCTGTATATTCTAATTTACCGGCTGCCAAAGCAGCAGGACTGAAGCCTGCGGCATTCTCCTTCAATGTGGAAGGTGGCCGTTGTGACGTTTGTCAAGGTGATGGTCAAGTAAAAATAGAGATGCAGTTTATGGCCGACATTGTACTTCCTTGTGAGGCTTGTGGTGGTAAACGCTTCAAGCAGCATGTGCTAGATATCACTTATAAGGAGAAATCGGTATCTGATATCTTAGATTTAAGCGTAGATGAAGCCTTAATCTTCTTCCACGATCAGCCGAAAATTTTAGGAAAAATACAACCGCTACAGGATGTTGGTTTAGGCTATGTGAAGCTGGGACAGCCTTCGAGCACGCTCTCGGGTGGTGAAGCGCAACGTATCAAGCTTGCTTCCTTCTTAATCAAAGGTAATAACAGTAAAAAGACACTTTTCATCTTCGATGAGCCAACCACAGGCTTACATTTTCACGATATAAACAAGCTTATCAAGGCTTTTGATGCTTTAATAGCCTTAGGGAATAGCATTTTGGTCATTGAACATAACATGGAAATGATTAAGACAGCCGATTGGGTTATCGACATCGGCCCTGAAGGAGGAAATAAAGGAGGATATGTGGTATTTACCGGTACGCCGGAAGATCTTGTTAAGTGTAACGAATCTTATACAGGGAACTTTTTAAAAAATCACCTACATTTAGCAACTCATTCATAAATAAAAATACTACTATGTGGAAATCATTTGTATCAGGAGTATTTGGTTTAGCACTAGCTTTCCAAGTATCCGCACAACCCGCACGTCCGAAACTAGTCGTCGGTATGATGGTCGATCAAATGCGTTGGGATTATTTATACCGCTTCGCCGATCGTTATGGCGATGACGGTTTTAAACGCTTGTTGAAAGAAGGTTTTTCCTGTGAAAACACCGTTATTAATTACATTCCAACTTACACAGCTATTGGTCATAGCTCTGTGTACACCGGTTCTGTTCCTTCGATTCATGGTATCGCGGGTAACGATTGGATTATTCAATCAACAGGTCAGCCGATGTATTGTACGCAGGATGACAATGTGGAAGGCGTAGGAACAGTAGAAAGAGAAGGCAAGCAATCGCCTAGAAACCTCTTGGCATCTACGGTTACTGACGAGCTTAAATTGGCGTCTAACTTCCGTTCAAAGGTTATTGGTATCGCGATTAAAGATCGTGGAGGTATTCTTCCGGCGGGCCACTTTGCAGATGCTGCCTACTGGTTTGAAGGGAAATCTGGCGACTGGATTACCAGTACGTTCTATATGAAAAGCTTACCTAAATGGGTAACTTCTTTCAACAACCAGAAATTAGCTGATAAATATTTAAAGCAAGATTGGAATACCTTGTACCCAATCAATACCTATGTAAATAGTATTGCTGATGACAATCCTTACGAAGGAAAATGGCCTGGTGAACAATCACCAACTTTCCCAAGAAAGACATCGGAACTAATGAAAGATGCTGGTTATGAGCTTATCAAATCAACACCGCAAGGTAATACCATCACTTTAGATTTCGCGAAAGCTGCTATTGAGCATGAGAAACTAGGGAAAAACCCTAATAATGTAACCGACTTTTTGTGTGTTAGCTTATCTTCAACAGATTATGTAGGCCACCGTTATTCTTTATCGGCTGTAGAAATCGAAGATACTTACCTACGTTTAGACCGCGACATTGCTAACTTCTTACATTATTTAGATGCTACGGTGGGTAAAGGGAACTACACGTTCTTCTTAACGGCGGATCATGCTGCATCGTACAACCCGATGTATTATACGGACCAAAAAGGCAATGGCGGGTACCTTTTCACAAGAGATATCCAACGCAACTTAAACGCTACGCTAGCTAAAAAATTCGGCACCGACAAAATCGTTCGTAGTTTAATGAACTACCAAGTACACTTAAACTATAGTTTGATAGACTCCTTAAACTTAGATGTAAAACAAATTAAGGAAGTGGCGATCAACCAACTGAACAAAGAAGAAGGTATTGCCTACGTGGTGGATATGGAAGGCAGCCAAAACATGTTCTTACCAGCACCAATTCGCGAGAAAATCATCAATGGCTACAACCGCAAAAATAGTGGTGCCATCCAAATTATTGCAGAACCACAGTGGTACGCCGGCACACCACGCTCTACGGGCACAACCCATGGTGTATGGTCGGGCTACGACTCGCATATTCCTTTAGTGTTTATGGGATGGGGAATCAAACCAGGCGTAAGCAACAAAGAGGTACATATCGTGGATATAGCGCCTACCGTAGCGGCATTACTCCATGTTATGGAGCCTAATGGTTCTATTGGTAAACCAATCGTGGAGGTCTTGGGTCAATAGTTTTATTAGCAAAGGAATTTACGTATCTTTGCTAATCAGGAACACCCATTAACAGGTAAAATATGCTTTCTAAGAAAACAAAATATGCGATTAAAGCCCTCATGGTTTTAGGACGTAATTACGGAAAAGAGCCCATGCAAATTGTTAAAATTGCAGATGAGGAACGTATTCCAAAAAAATTCTTAGAACAGATTCTCTTGGAGATGCGTAATGCAGGAATATTATACTCTAAGAAAGGCGCTGGGGGCGGATATAGCCTAAACAAAGCACCAGAGGACATCTACTTATCGCAGGTTATGCGTTTGATTGATGGACCGATAGCCTTGTTACCTTGTGTAAGTTTAAACTTCTACCGCTCCTGCGAAGAGTGTAATGAAGAACATGCATGTGGGATACGCGACACCTTTGTTGAAGTGCGTAATGCCATGCTGCAGATCTTAAACGACACGAGCGTTGCCAATCTGATCAATAAAGAAAAAGAACTTTCCTTAGACTAAGGAGCAATAAAAAGGGACATGTTAAACATGTCCCTTTTCTATTTAAAGCCATTTCTGGTCTTACAATACACCAATTAAATTTTCGAATGCCATCCCACGAGATCCTTTTAATAGTACCGTACTCCCTGCAATAGGATTAGCTAACAAAGCAACTTTTGCTGCTTCTGTGGTCTCATAAAACTCGGCTTGGTCATTACGCTGCTCATAAAAGGCTTTACCAACAAAAATTAAGCGCTCTACACCTATGGCTAAGGCTTTCTCAATGACTTTCTCATGCTCTAGGAAAGACTCATCGCCCATCTCAAACATATCGCCTAGGACAATCACTTTCTGCTCGGCCGCAATCACAGCCATGTTATCTAATGCAGCAGCCATACTACTCGCATTCGCGTTATAATAATCTGCGATGACAATATTCTTTTCCGTACGTGTAACCTGCGAACGGTTATTCGTTGGCACATACCCTGCTATTCCTTCATTTATCGCCGTAGGCGTCAAATCAAAGTATAAACCGACCGCAACAGCCGCTAATATATTCTCTAAGTTATAGGAACCCACCAAATGTGTGTGGACAGTGGACAAAACTGTAGGTTTGCTTTTTTCGAACCACGAGAAACTCAATAGAGGATCTGCTTGTTCCAGCTTGCCAATAAGCGCATTATTAGGAGAGAAACCATAGCGTACAACCTTATCAATGCCACGCTGTGCTTCCATTTCTTCTAACCAGCTATTATCGCCTTGCAAGAATAGGATACCATCTGTTTTTTTCAAATAGTCGTACAACTCACCCTTCGTTTTACGCACCCCTTCAAAGGAACCAAATCCTTCTAAATGGGCTTTCCCTACATTGGTGATTAAACCATGTGTTGGCTCTGCGATAGCACATAAAAAGGCAATTTCTCCTTGATGATTTGCCCCCATCTCAATGATAGCCATTTCTACATCCGAGCCAATAGCGAGCAAAGTTAAAGGAACACCGATATGGTTGTTTAGGTTGCCCCTAGTGGCATAGGTTTTAAAACCTTGGGAAAGTACGGCATAGAGCAATTCTTTCGTTGTGGTCTTCCCATTGGTACCCGTAATGCCGACAAACGGAATATGCAGTTGCTTTCTGTGGTGATTGGCAAGTTGCTGCAAAGCCGTCAAAGCATCATCAACGAGGATATAACGCTCATCTGCCTGCGCATATAAGGGGTCATCAAGCACGACATAGCGAGCGCCAGCGGCCAAAGCTTCTGTCGCGAAAGTATTCGCGTTAAATTTATCGCCTTTTAATGCAAAAAAAATAGAATCGGGCTGGATATTCCGTGTGTCGGTTGATACAACCGGATATTGCTGATATAGCTTGTAAAGCTCCTGAATATTCATTCTTTATATTTTACACAAAGTTACACATCGGCCATTAAAAATCTAGACATAATTTTAGCTTCCTAAACGACTTTTATCGACCAATTATTCCAGTCGATAAGCGATAACACTATTGTTATTAAATGTTGGGATATAAACGGTATTTGTCGACGGATGGAAGCCTAAATCTGCGGTATTCATCTTACCACGGACGTCCAATAGCAGGTCAAAGGTGCCATTAGCATGCACATAATAAATTAATCCGCCCCAGCAGGTAACTAAAAAATCCCCTTTGCCGACAGGCTCCAACCCATCGCCACCTAATTCAAAGCCTTTCGCTAGTACGGTTACTTTTTTAGCACGATCTATCTTCCATAGCTCTGGACCGGCGAGCGCATATAGATAATCGCCAATAAACTTAAGGCCGTTTACATTGGTTACATTTTCCATGAAAACAGACGGCTGATTATCACGCAACACATGAATTTTATTTGTACGCGTGTCTGAAACATAAACAACTCCATTATCATCAATGGTAACATCGTTTAAAAAAACAGCTCCAGGAACCTCTACACAGTCGATTTCGTTGCCCGATATAATATCAATAACAGATACCGCAGTTATATCAGCCACGTAAAGTACATCTTTATAAATAGCTAATCCTTTTGGTGCATCCATGCCTGTGATCCAATTTTTATCCTTTACACTACCATCAAGGTTAAGCAAAGCGACTCCTCCTTTACCATCTTTATCGGATCCTCCGCCGTCTATCAACGAAACATAGAGTAGATTCGTCTTCGGAGAAAACAAAACAGATTCAGGAACAGGCAGGTCTTTCGTCTCCCACAACTGCACCAATTTCTTCTGCGCCCACACGGAGCTTACGCTCAAAGAAAGAAGAGCTATCAGACATAGATATTTCATAACATACTGGTTTTAAATTTTCAA
Source organism: Sphingobacterium sp. MYb382 (assembly GCF_037572665.1). Classification (NCBI taxonomy): domain Bacteria; kingdom Pseudomonadati; phylum Bacteroidota; class Sphingobacteriia; order Sphingobacteriales; family Sphingobacteriaceae; genus Sphingobacterium; species Sphingobacterium sp. MYb382. The sequence goes on along the minus strand of NZ_JBBGZT010000026.1, from coordinate 14,457 downwards.
TAAAGCTAAATATATGAAATATTTAGCCAACTATTGCGCTGGCTCAAATCCTGTGAAGCGATAACGTTTGCGTAGTTTATCACACAGAAAGTAATCATTTTCTAGTACAATTGTGTTCGGTTCATAGCATTGTAAGCACATGCCAATTTATCAAGAAAACATACTTTTACAACAGTGCAATCCCTTTTCAACTTTAGAAATCAGGTCTTTTAAAGATCTAATTTCCAAAAGAGTATTGCAAAAAGAATTAAGATATCTCCATTAGACTTTTCTATGGAAAAAACCGTTTTATATTTGTTCACATAGCCAACCAAAGCATTAAAATTCATGAAACCTTTTTTAGACGATCATTTCTTATTAAATAGCACGGTAGCGCAAGAGTTGTATCACAATTTTGCGAAACAACAACCTATTATCGATTATCACAACCATTTGCTCCCTGAGCAAATAGCGAAAGATATACGTTTTGAAAACTTAACGCAAGCTTGGCTTTATGGCGACCATTATAAATGGAGAGCAATGCGTGCCAACGGTATTGACGAGCAATTCATCACCGGAAAGGGGAGTGATGAAGAAAAATTTATCAAATGGGCAGAAACGGTGCCGTATACGCTACGAAATCCACTATACCACTGGACACACCTGGAGCTGCAGCGCTACTTCGGCGAGCAGGAGCTTTTGAGTCCTAAATCGGCAAAACGTATCTACGAAGAATGCTCAGCAAAGCTTCAGACGGCAGATTATTCCGTGCGTTCGCTACTTAAAAAGATGCGCGTAGAATCGTTATGCACCACAGACGATCCTTTAGACAATCTAGAGCACCATCGTTCTTTCGCACAAGAGAAAGAAAGCTTCTTGATGCTGCCTACTTTTCGCCCAGACAAAGCTATGGCTGCCGAAAATGTAGCAGGCCTTAACGCGTATATCCAGCAATTAGAAGCTCTGACGAACAGCACGATTAGTACGCTTACAGACTATTTAACGGCATTGAAAAGCCGTCATGATTATTTTGCGGCCAACGGATGTTTAATTTCTGATCATGGTTTAGAGCATATCTATGCGGAAGATTATACGGAAAAAGAGGTTCAAGATATCTTTGTCAAGATAAAACTACAACAAGATTTAAGTCCGCTCGAGGTAAATAAATTTAAATCTGCTTTGCTCATTTATTTCGCGGAATGGGACCATGAGAAAGGCTGGGTGCAGCAGTACCATTTGGGCGCCTTGCGCAACAACAATACGCGTAAGCTTGATCAACTAGGGCCAGACACAGGCTGGGATTCTATCGGAGATTTTAGTCAGGGCAGAGCTTTATCTAAATTTTTAAACCGCTTAGATCGAGAAGATAAACTGGCTAAAACAATCCTCTACAACCTGAATCCTGCCGACAACCCCTTGTTTGCTTCTATGGTGGGCAATTTTAATGATGGCACCGTTGCTGGAAAAGTTCAATTTGGATCGGCTTGGTGGTTCTTGGATCAGAAAGACGGTATGACACAACAGCTAAACACTTTATCTAATATTGGCTTAATCAGCCGCTTAGTAGGTATGTTGACCGACTCTCGAAGCTTCTTATCCTTCCCGAGACATGAATACTTCAGACGTTTATTATGTAATTTATTTGCTGATGATATCGTTAATGGGGAACTGCCTCATGATATCGAATGGATAGGTCAAATTATTCAAGATATCTGCTACAACAACGCAAAGAGCTACTTCAACTTTCAGCCAAGCCCTGCTTTTAAATAAGCCGAAGGCAAAGATGTTTAAAAATAGAGAAGGCCGCGGAATGGGATTTCCGACGGCCTCTCGTAACTAAACATTGAAACAAATTCTTCTATAGTGCACGGCTTTTCTCATCCGAGTCTGTATTTTTTCTTTTTACTTGTTGTTTTAAATTACCAAACTTGTAGCTGTAGGTTAAGCGAACAGCGCGGTTATCATTGTACTGACTAACCTTCATATCGTACTGATCGAAATTCGTTGACAGTTTATTTTTCTGCGTCTTGAAAATATCCGTAGCCGCAAGTTTCAACGAGCTACGCTCATCTTTAAAGTTGTAGTTAACACCTAAATCTGCTCCCCAACGGCTTTTCATCTTGTACACATTATACATGAACGGGCTGTTGTAGTTTACCGACATCTCCGCGGAGAAAGCTTTGGAGAAACGGAAGTTATGCGCACTACGTCCTTGGAAGAATACAGAACCTACGTTCAGGTAAGATCCTGCGATAGGGCCTTTATAATTCATGTGGATACTTGTCAAATTATTATTAATGCTCCAGATTTTACCGATACGAAGTGGCGCATTGATATTCAAATAAGAACTTACCGTTTTACCTAAATTATCTCTCGTCACCCATCCTTGTCCTGTTTCTGTATTTTGTCCTAAACTTTCTACAATAGCATCGCTCGTGATATCAGTACCTAAGGTAAAGTTGAACATCTTAAGCAAGGTATAGTTCAGGGCAAAACCATCTGTATATTGTGGGTTTAAATAAGGATTACCACGTTGTGAGGTAAACTTATCAACAAAATATTCAAAAGGATTTAGAAAACGATAGTTAGGTCTCGATACTTTACGGGCATAGCTCAATGACAAGATATTGTTTTCATTTGCGGTATAGCCCACCGTTGCTGAAGGAAATAAATCTAAGTAATCGCGTTTCACGTGGTTGCTTAATGTTATGGAGTTTCCGTCAGACATGGTGTACTCTGCACGTAAGCCCAATTTCGTACTGAACTTGCCGAAGGACGCGCTGTAATCAGCATATCCAGCAGCAATTTGCTCAGTATAGGCAAAATGATTCGAGCGTCCTGGGTATGCTTGCCATTGATTATTTACAAACTGATCGAACTGTAGATCATTGTCTGATTTTATGCGGCTATATTTACCACCAAACAGCAATTTAGACTTACCAATAGTTTGTTCATAATCTAACTTCACGGCATAGATATCAATATTTGAAGGCATGCTGCTTTTTTCAATCTCTGGAGCGTGAACTAAGCTTCCGTCGGGGAAAGTAGTAGTATAATCATAGTCTGTATTTGCACGATTACGAAAAGCACTCCAATCGAAATCAAATGTCAATTTACTCGCTTTATTAATGACAAACTCATTATTTAAGTTCGCCGAGTAGCGGTTAAAAGGAGACCTGCTAACAGAAGAGGATTGCAATATAGAATCCAACATGTTACCTGGTTTCCCAATTAATGTAGTCGCATAGGTATGGTTACGTTCCGCATTGTTATCACCTGTAAACTGCACCAATAACGTATTACGGCTCGATGTTTTTTGTTCAACACCAACTTTATAGCTATGTCCCACGCCTCTTTGAGCAATGGTAGATTCTTGATCAAAGTTACGTACACCAGTATTTGAATTAACGTTACGGAAAATATCAAGCTGAATCTCTCTAGGATTTGAAGAATAGCCATAGTTACCAAATACCGTCGTATTTTCTTTCTTGTAACTAAAGTTCACAGAAGCGTTATTTCTAAATTTTTCCCCTTGTGCGATACTCGCTAAGGCTGAACCCGTAAAGCCTTCTAGTTTATTCTTTTTTAAGACAATATTTATGGAACCTACCGCACCTTCAGCATCCTCTTTAGCGCTACGTGACGTACTTACTTCCACACTTTTAATTTGATTACCATCCATGGTCTTTAGGAAAGACGCTAACTGATCTCCAGTCATATAAGTCTGGCGGCCATCAATCGTAATCTTAACACCCTGCTGCCCCATAAGGGTCAGGTTATCATCTTTATCTACCGCTACACCTGGTGCACGTTGAATAATATCAAGAGCAGTATTTCCTGCTGCTAAAGTAGAGTTTTCTACGTTTAGCACGAGCTTACCGTCTTTTTGCTGGATCAATGGTACACGAGCCTCCACACTTATGGCTGCGATAGATTGCGTTTGCACCTTCAACAGGATAGGCTCAACTTGTACGGCAGCTGCTTTTACAGAAAAAGCAACGCTACGTCCCGTTTCGAAACCTACAGCTGTTGCCTGAACGATAAAATCGCCTGTAGGCACTTGAGTGAAAATATATTCTCCTTGTTCGTTGGTTACCGATGTTTTTATAACCGCTAATGTTTTCGCTGTCATCAGGTAAACAGCCGTATTCCCTTGTGGCTTTTGATCGTCGGCAAGTACTTTTCCTTTCACAACCAGCGTTTGTTGCTGCTGTTGCTGTGGCTTCTGTTGTTGTGCAGAAGAACTTAACGCTTGAAATAGGGCAGTTAAAGTTAAGGCGATGTATAGGTAAATTTTAATCATCTTATTGGTATAGTTTGTTGTTTCGTTGTTTGTTTATGATTCAAAAGTACCTGTCGTTGGGCTTTAATAAAATGTGTTTTAGACCAGCAATCCCTTTTTTTCGGTAAAAGCCTCAAAGTTGTCGGTAAAAACCACGGCTAGACAAAAGGATAGACGACAAATTATGCTTGGAGGTTGCACAGCATGACACGAAAAGTTAATCTAGCTGGGTAAAATATAGCCTACAAGCAGCAGGAATTCGGCGGAAAACAAATAGGCAGGCTTCACAACAAGGACAGACAACAAAAAAGCGGCAAACAGAATCCTGTTTGCCGCTTTAGCTATCTTTGATATAAAGCTTAAGAAAATAAAGCCCTTAGATTATTGCCTAAACTTAGGTTGTCTCTTCGTTTTGGTTATCCTCATGCTCATCGTCTTCATCAGATTTATCTTCTTTTTTCGCGGGCTTGGTACACATCAATCCTGTTTTCGTCATCTTCCATTCTGTATACTTCGGTTGTTCTTCTTCGCTATAGTTATTACGACAATCATCATAAGAAAAGCCTCTTAACTTCCTCTGGATTTCTTCATGAAGAACAACGGAAGCACCAACAGGCAGATACACCACTACACCTACACGCTGGTCACGATTCAAACTATGCTTAGACAATAAGAAATGACTCGGGAACAATACCGTATTTTCCTCTTGAATAGCTTCATAAACAATACCCTTAGCGCGTGTCGCCGCCAGCTGATAGCTTGATCCTTTTGCCGAATAGTTGTATTGGATATACGGCTGACTTAAAGAATCTAGGCTTTCAAAAGAAATATTGATATCATTACGTAAATAGTTGCGTAAATCTTCCCCATCGATATTCATATTGAATTTTGACTTTAAAGAATCTTTATCATTAGCATCTAAAATGCGTACATCTTTTGCTGTAAAACTGTATATATTCTGCGCCTTCATCTTTTTCTGAATGCTAATGGTACTTTTTTCTTTGAAATCTTGCGATGTAGAAACACAGAAATAAATAATACCGAATATAGATACCGCCCAAACAGCAAACATCGTTAATGATAAATAATTGTTCAGCTTCTCTGTTTTGAATAACAACTTAATCAGCAGCAATGAGAAGGCAAAAATCGGAATACTGATTGCTAAGAATCCAAAAGTGATGGCAATTACAGCGTCTTCCTTAACTAAAAGCTCCAGAGGAGGGAAAAGCATTGGATTTTCTAAACCGAATAAATTCATCAAATTGAAGGCATAGAAAATAGATAAACCAAACAATGACATCCCTGAGCCAATTAAAAGCAGCCAAGCCACCATCTTTATTAAAAAGCCAAAGCAGCCGCCCATCGCGTTGCCTGCTCTCCGTGCTCCATGTGTCAACTGTGCTCCTGCTTCAGAGAAGTTGTCGGCAAAATTACGAACGTCTTCGTCAAAAGATTTCTTAAAGTTTTGCAAATTAGGCTCTTCACCGCGCATCGCCATTTTATCGGCACGTGTCTCTGCTTCTGGCATCACTATCCATAAGATGAAATAAAGTAAGAAGCCCGATCCTCCAATTAATAGGAAAAGAACAAAAAGTACACGTACCCAACGTGGCTCTATTTTAAAATAATGACCTAAACCGCTACAAACACCACCTAGCACCTTATCGTCAGGGTCACGCATCAGCTTTTTACCGAATGAATCGGAAAATGCATCTTGCTGTGCTTTCGCTTGGTTATAGTCGTGTGTTTAATCTTGACGTTGATCAAAGTCGCTCACTTGGCCCATTTGCTGAATGACTTCACGTACGTCTGCCTGGTTAATAACCTCCTTACGTCCGCTATGAATACGCTCGCTAAACATCTCCGCAATTCTATTTTCAATATCTTCTAAAATCTCCTTACTTTCTGTAGAATTTCCGAAATGCTTTTTAATATCAATCATATAGGCACGCAATGCTTCATATGCGTCTTCCTCTATATGAAAAACAATACTGTTGATGTTTATAATAATTGTCTTATTCATGACTTTGTGGCTATAATTTTTTTAGTTATCGATTGTATCATTTCCTTGCAGTGACATCTCCACCGCAAAAACTAACTCTTTCCAAGTAAAATGCAGCTTTTCCAGAACTTGAAGCCCCTCTGCAGTAATTTGATAATATTTACGCGGCGGACCAGCGCTTGATTCTTGCCAATTATAACTTAGCAAGCCATTATTCTTCAAGCGTGTAAGCAATGGATATAAGGTGCCCTCAACAATTAATAGCTGCGCCTTTTTCAGCTCACTAATAATGTCGGATGCATATATTTCCCCACGGGATATAATTGAAAGAATACAGTATTCCAGTATTCCCTTCCGCATTTGGGTTTGTGTATTTTCAGCTATCATAACAATACAAAGATATATGCTTTATACTGTACCATGCAATACATAGTACTATATTTTTTAAAAACAAATTCACAACAAACTGATTTACAGATAAATAATTTTAAAACAAATTTCAACTATAGCTCAAAAAACATAACTGTTTTTAATTTTCACGCACATTCCTTTGAAAGCTGAACAAATAACACGACTTTTATAACTAATGCTACGTTTCATTTATAATTACGCTTGGTCCATTATTTGGCTTATAATTATGGTCACCCTGATGGGTTTACCTTCTAATGATTTGCCAACGACGAACTACTTCGAGGGATTCGATAAGTTAGCTCACTGTGGTGTTTTCTTTGTGCTCACGATACTTCTTTTCCTCGGAACGAATGTCAATAGCAAGCGCAGAGCTTCCAAAGTAGCAACAGCAGCTATTGTACTGCTCATCACGGCTTTTTTCGCTTTCTTAACCGAAGCCATTCAATATTTGGGTGGAGCGGGCAGAACGGCTGATTGGTGGGATATTTTTGCTGATTTCGTAGGAATAGGCATGGCTATATTCAGCTATTTATTACTTTACCGTAAAAGAGAATCTTACAAATAATATGAAATATCTAAAACGTCCTGCTTTCTATCTTCTTTTTTTGGTTGGCTTAAGCACATTAAGCTCCTGTTCAATCTTCAAAAAAGACTGTGGCTGCCCTTCTGTATCTAGCGGTAAGCGCAAATAAAAATTAAGCTAACGCTAAAGTTGCCACCGAAATGCGTAGCCCTTCAATTTCTTTTAAAGCTATTGCGGCACCATAAATGGTCGCTCCTGTAGTCAATACATCATCTACAAGGAGGATATGCTTGCCTTCAAAAAGGAGTGGATTTCTACAGAAAAAAGCTTTCTCAACATTCGCTAATCGGTTAAAATCAGATAAACCGGTTTGACTTACTGTATTTTTCAAGCGAATTAAATTATCGACACTTACGGGAATCTTCAAGACCGAAGCGATAGCTTCTGCTATAGCGGCAGCTTGATTATAGCCTCTTTTACGCTTCTTTTTGGGATGGAGTGGAATAGGGACGATATAATCAAAAGGAACCGTCGGCTTAGCATTTTGAAGTTGTTCTCCGAGCAGCCTTCCAAAATAATAAGCTACATCAATTTGGTTTTTATACTTTAATTGGTGTATAATAGACTGAACAATAGAAGATTTAGAATAACTCATATAGGCCAATCCACGATCAACCAATACGAAGTTTGTCAAGCGACTGACGGCAGCGTTATCGGGAAAAAGATGGAAATCATGTGTGGGTAAATGAAACTCACAGGATATGCATAGCAATTCTTCGTGCTGCAGCAACGTTTCACCACAGCCAACACAGAGTGGGGGAAACAAAACGGCCCATAAACTTTTCCAGTAGGATTTAAGTACCATAAGCTAACATCGTTATGCCTAACAGGATGCCGAAATATAAATCAGCAGATAACATCTTTTAAAAAGAGGTTTCCCGAAGCAATAGGTTATGGGCGAGGGGGGAATCTAAAAAAATAAGATAGCAGAGATTAGTTTGTCTCTGCTTCTTTTTCTTTAATAGCCAGCTGTCCACAAGCGGCATCGATGTCTTTACCACGGCTACGACGCACGTTGGTAATTACACCTTGACCACGAAGGTAGGTAGCAAAACTATCTATCTTATCGGCTTCAGCATTCACAAAATCGGCTAAAGCAATAGGATTATATTCAATAATGTTAACCTTACACGGTATGTGTTTACAGAAACGAGCCAATTCTTTGGCATCTTCCAACTCATCGTTGAAATTATGAAACACAATATATTCGAAGGTAACTGGATTTTTCGTTTTAGCGTAGTAGTATTTAAGCGCTTCTGCCAATGCCTTCAATGAGTTTTGCTCGTTGATTGGCATGATCTCGTTTCGCTTATCATCATTAGCAGCATGCAAAGACAAGGCTAAATTAAAGCGTACCTCATCGTCACCTAGTTTTTTAATCATCTTCGCGATTCCTGCCGTAGATACGGTAATACGTTTAGCGGCCATATTTAAACCATCAGGTGCCGTAATACGCTCTACAGACTTCATCATGCCACTGTAATTCAACAATGGTTCACCCATCCCCATATACACGATATTGGTCAATGGCTGTTGATAATGTTCTTCGGCCTGCTTTGCTATTAAAACGACTTGATCGTAAATCTCGTCTGCATTTAAGTTACGCTTACGATCCATATAGCCTGTCGCACAAAATTTGCAGGTCAAGCTACAGCCCACTTGGGAACTCACACAGGCAGTCATACGCTCAGGAGCGGGAATCAAAACACCTTCAATAACATTTTGATCATATAGGGTAAAGCTACTCTTAATCGTTCTGTCGGAGCTAATCTGTGATTGGCGTACTTTCACCGCATGAATAACAAAGTTCTCCTTTAATTTTTCACGAAGTGGTTTACTAACATTGCTCATCTCATCAAAATCAGTACAAGATTTCGCCCAAAGCCATTCGTAAATCTGCTTCGCGCGAAATCCTTGTTCACCCATTTCGGTGAGTTTATCTTTTAGCTGTTCTACAGACAAGCTTCTAATATCGATTAATTTATTCCTTTCTACCACGTTGCAAAGATACAGCAAAAAATATTAACTCAATATCATATTCCTATTCGGCCTTTTTTAAGGCTTCTCGAACTTTAGGGGCAATCTGTGTTCCATAAAGCTCAATAGATTTCATCATGTCTTTATGATCAGGGCTTCCGACATCCATATGCGCAGAAAAACGTGTTAAGCCAAACAACTCAATGGTATGTAAAATTTTATCTACGGACTCGTTGACATCGCCAACAATTAAATGTCCATGGATAGAACGCCCGAAGTCATATTGTGACCTTTGGTATGGTGGCCAGTTGCGAGAAGCACCAATGCGGTTCATCTGCGCAGCGTAAATTGGGTAATACTTGTCAGCAACGGCTTTTGAATCAGCGCCAAAGAACGAATGCACATGCACACCTACTTGAAAGTCATCCATCGAATGCCCATTATCCACCCATGCTTGTTCGTACATCTCAAACAAAGGTTTGAAATTCTCTGGTGCTCCACCGATAATAGCGAACATAACTGGCAAGCCTAAACGTGCTGCACGAATCACAGAAGTCGTTGTTCCGCCAACAGCCACCCAAATTGGTAAGCTATTGTTCACCGGACGAGGAAATATTTGCTGATCAATTAATGGTTTACGGAATCTACCGGACCAGGTAATATGATCTTGTTTATTTAAGCGTGTTAAAAGCTCTAATTTCTCATCGAATAAATCGGCATAATCTTTTAAGTCATAGCCAAACAACGGGAAAGACTCAATAAAGGAACCTCGTCCAGCCATAATTTCGGCACGACCATTAGAAATAATATCTACAGAAGCGAAATCTTGGAAAAGCTTTACAGGATCTGCTGAGCTCAATACAGAAACAGCACTCCCCAACTTAATATTTTTTGTAACCGTAGCCGCAGCAGCCAAAATAATTTCAGGTGATGAAACAGCATACTCTTCACGGTGATGCTCGCCCATACCGAAGAAATCAAGGCCCACTTGGTCCATCAATTTTACTTCTTCAATAATCTCCCGCATGCGTTCTGCTGCAGGTTGAATTTTTCCTGTTGTTGGGTCGATTTGTACATCGCCAAACATACCAATACCTAATTCTATCATTTTTTGTTCTCCTTACTTTTAACAAAAGTCGGTATACACGACAAGCTATGCATTGATGTATATCAAGAAATGCACTTAACCGTGAATGTATTCTTTCGTTCCGTAACTTTGAATCAACTGACCTTCAAAATCGAGCCATTCTTGCCAACGCTTATCGACGTCAATCTGTTCACTATACTTACGTGCGAAATTTAAGAATGTCGTATAATGACCTGCTTCCGATACCATCAAGTCGTGGTAAAACTTAGCTAACTCTTGGTCTTCGATATTTTGCGAAAGCACACGAAAACGTTCACAGCTGCGTGCTTCAATCATCGCAGCAAACAAAAGACGATCAATAAAAGCCATATTTCTTGAACCGTCTTTGCGTAAAAATCTCATTAGCTGACCTACATAATCATCCTTACGCTCACGCCCCAACGTGTAGCCTTTCTCCTTAATGATATCTATAACCATCTTGAAATGCTCCATCTCCTCAATGGCAATCGCCGTAAGCTCATGCACCAAATCTTCAAACTCGGGGTTTTGAGTGATCAACATAATTGCATTCGAAGCCGCCTTTTGCTCACACCAAGCATGGTCAGTTAAAATTTCTGATAAATTCGATTCTGCAATATTCGCCCAACGTGGGTCTGTTAACAATTTTAATCCTAACATATCTTTTTCTTTGTGCCCCACAAAATTACAAAATAAAACCAGCATGCCTGACCTGATACCTTAACAAGCCAAACAAGAAGAATGTTCATAGGTGCAGCCTATTTTTATGATAGCTATGAAGTCCTTTAACACTAAATAACAATAAGTTGATGCAACCTTAGCTCCAACGAAGACGTCTACTCTTTAAACATGTATAACCTTTACCGATAAGATGCCGGCTTTTACCGAGTAAAGAAGTTCACTAATCTAAATCTTGTTTCACGGTAGACAGATGTACCCTAGTTTTGAGACATCAAATACCGAAAACTAAAAAATTAAAATCATAAAAATATGAAAAAGACACTTTACACCATTGCCGCGCTATTCTTTATACTAACGAGTATGAGCGCTTTTGCAACGGCGCCAAATCGTAGCGTCATCTTAAAAAGCAAAGCTGAAGTTCTTAACGCCTATATTTCGGCAGCGACACTTGGCAATGATACTTGGGACAAAAACTTACTAGCCTACGACTTCTTATACATCAATACTGCAACCGGTAAAGAATATGGAAGAACAGCCTACAGCAACTTTTTGAAAGCTAATAAAGGATTAAAATTTAACTGTACCATTAGCTACGAGATTATCAATGAGACAGGTGAGCATGCGACAGCAAAAGCCATAATGAAATTTGAAAATTTTACACGTGTGGACTACATCACGCTCCAGCCTAGAAAAAGAGGGTGGGAGATAGCTAAAGTAGTAACCACTTATCCATAAGCAATTACTCAATTTTATTTCAATTTGTAAGGCCTGCTGAGAAGTAGGCCTTTTTTGTTGATTTTGTCCCGTCCTGAAATAAGTTGAACCGTTTATATGGTCAGTTTAATATTTATAATTTATCTGGAAAAGGTGGAAGGCTACCAAAAAGGTAAGGCTACACATTCTCTTTCATAAATATTGTTTTTATTATTCATATACTAATTCTATTATTGACCAATGACAGCTACATGAAAATAAATTTTTTTTCTGTCTCGTTATTTTATCTATAGTAATACTATCAATTTCCTTAAAATATTTACCTTCTAATCTAAAGTACAATTCATGAAAATGATAATCATTCACTTTCTGCTCTATTATTTTAAATCCATGATCTAAAATAATCTTAATTAATACATCCACTGCTTCACAAACCTCAACGCTATCTATTTTCATATTAAAATAAGTTAATCGGATTATCTATTGGTTTTAAAACACTTCTAAAATTATCTACAAAATATTGTACCGCGCCACCTTTTCCTAGATGAGGGTTAGCACGAACTATAGAACTTGCAATATCTATATCTTCCAATACTTCATATTTTTGAATTTTTGATCTATAGCCAAATACATCATGTGCTTTTACTTGAGCACTTTTCCATAATGCCTCTTTTGATCCTTTAGCTGCATCTATACTAACTTTAGATAAGTAAAATTCAGATTGTCCAGGAACTCCTCCATAAATAATATCTCCTTTTTTCAACCGACCCATTTTCCAGTTATCTACACCTGGATAATGTCCTTTTCCTTGCCATTTAGATGCTTTTTTAGTTATAGTTTCTCCACAATTTTCTAACCCAAAAACATCCACCCAACTATTCGTATCACTCACATACCCATAAAGCGTTGGGTTGTTTCCCGCTAGTCCAATCGGATCTTTGCTAATATACCCACCAATATCTGGGGAGTAATAGCGGAATCTGCTGTATACTAAGCCTAGGCAACATTTCCCTTCCCGCGAACTTAATATTCAGCAGCTGACCTAATTCATTTTTTAGTTGAGATTTGAGTTTAAGATAAAATAAACCATTTTTAGGCTTATTGAAAAAATGCAGCCTCTCTTTAAAATACAAACCTCCCTCTAAAAACTTAGAGGAAGGTTTGTACTAATCGTCATATGCATCTCCGTATGATTGAAAATCTGATTCTGTCCAATACCACGTTTTTCCTTTTGATTTATATAACTGTTCTAATAATTCGGTAAAACTCTTGGCAATTATATTACTTTCTCCTGGTGTAGCATGAATATCTAAAAAACTATCATAGCAATATCCATTATTGTGTTCACCTAAATCTATACTAATATATTGACTTTGTTCTTCTGATTCTGCAATCAAATACCAGTTATTACTAATATCTCCTTCCAGTTCTTCCCAAATAACATCACCTTCAGGAAAAAGTCTTTGGCTTGTTGGTATAAAATCTTTAGTGGAAACTATTCTAATCCCAAAAGATTCATCAGCAAACAATTCCAATGATTCGTAATGTTTATAAAAATATTCTAAGTCTTTTGGAAGGATTAAGCTATCTATAACATCTGAAATTTTTCTTTTCAATTTACATTTACTATCAAGTTCAATTTGTTTTAATATTTCTTGTATTTCCATTTTAATGACATTTTGTATAAATGTATTGATTAAATTTTCTATAAAACTGTTCTCTTGCTGCTTTCGGAACTTTGGCTGCATCAAACATTATCTCTGATAATTCTTGCATTTGACGAGCAGTCATCTTATCCCAATTCCCCCTGACTTTATCAAAATTTTCTTTCATCCATTTTCTCTCAACAGCATGTGCTGCATCGTGTAATTCTTTTGTTAGTTGAATTGTTGGCTGAGCTGATTGTCGGCTTATATATCCAGAGATGTTATTTTTAGCCCAAGCATCCATTATATTATGATGATTCAATAAATTATGGCTTTTATTGCCATATTCTACGATGTCATACAAATTCCCATGAAGCCCCCACGGATCTATCCAACTATTACTATCACCTACATATCCATACAACGTCGGGTTATTCCCAGCCAGTCCAATAGGATCCTTACTGATATACCCGCCAATATCTGGGGAGTAATAGCGATACCTATTATAGTAAAGGCCGATTTCTACATCATCATATTGACCTTGATAGCGAAATGGACAGTCTTTCAAAGAGCCTTGTAAGGTTCTTACTTTTCCATAGATATCTAACGTACATTCCCAAACTTTCTCCCCTTGGGCATTGTACATGAAATTTGGAGTTCCCAAATAGTCGGAAACGATACTGTAAGTATCTTTTCCAACAATCTTACCACAAGGTACGAAAGAATTCTCTTCAAATAACCACGTAATCAGATTTTCCACGGGTTCGGCTTCCTGCTGTAGCTGCTTACTTTCATCTACGCTGAGCTCGGGTGGGTATACTCCTTCGTATTGCCATTCGTGCAGCGGAACATTGCCATCCCACAGCCAACGGGTTACTATTGAGTTTTTCTTCTTGGCTATGCGGCGCCCCAAGGCATCGTAGTAAAAAGATACTTTATAGCCTAAGGGATGCACCACGCTTTTCAGCATGCCGTTGCCGGCCCATTCGTAAACTGTTCCTTTTCCGCTTGCCTTTATCTTGATGTTGAGCATCTTCTCTAGTACACGGCGTTCAAATAATGCTGGATAGCCTACTT
>NZ_JBBGZT010000025.1:0-23048 GCF_037572665.1 Sphingobacterium sp. MYb382 | reverse complement strand
GTACACAATATTATTATGTTGTGGTAACAGGAAGCTGTGGTACAGCGGCCACTTCCGCTGTTGCAGCCATCACGGTCAACAAACTAACAACGATTACGACTTCGCCTGTTGGAGCGACCTACTGTAAAGATGTTCCAGCTACAGCTTTAGCAGTTGTGGCAGATGGCACGGGTATGCTTACCTATCAGTGGTATAGCAATACAAGCAAAAGAACAACAGGTGGAACGGCTATTTCTGGCGCAACTTCAGCTAGCTATACACCAGTGACTACGGTGGTTGGTACACAATATTATTATGTTGTGGTAACAGGAAGCTGTGGTACAGCGGCCACTTCAGCTGTTGCAGCCATCACGGTCAACAAACTAACAACGATTACGACTTCGCCTGTTGGCGCAATCTACTGTAAAGATGTTCCAGCTACAGCTTTAGCGGTTGTGGCAGATGGCACGGGTACGCTTACCTATCAATGGTATAGCAATACAAGCAACAGTACAACAGGTGGTACGGCTATCTCTGGCGCAACTTCAGCTAGCTATACACCAGTTACTACGGTGGTTGGTACACAATATTATTATGTTGTGGTAACAGGAAGCTGTGGTACAGCGGCTACATCAGCTGTTGCAGCGATCACAGTCAACAAACTAACGACGATTACGACTTCGCCTGTTGGCGCAATCTACTGTAAAGATGTTCCAGCAACGGCCTTGACCGTAATTGCCGAAGGTACGGGAACATTGACGTATCAATGGTTTAGTAATTCAACAAATAGCACAACAGGAGGTACAGCTATTTCTGGCGAAACTTCAGCGAGCTATACCCCAGCAACCGACGTTGTAGGTACACAATACTACTATGTCGTTGTGGGCAGCGACTGTGGTGCAGCGGTTACTTCCGCTGTTGTAGCGATCACGGTTAACAAACCAACAGCCATTACAAGTTCACCAGTTGAAGCTGTCTACTGTAAAGATGCGACAGCAACGGCCTTAACTGTAATTGCAGAAGGTACAGGTACATTGACGTATCAATGGTTTAGTAATTCAACAAATAGCACAACAGGAGGTACAGCTATTTCTGGCGCAACTTCAGCGGGCTATACACCAGCAACCGACGTTGTAGGTACACAATACTACTATGTAGTTGTGGGCAGCGACTGTGGTGCAGTGGTTACTTCCGCTGTTGCAACAATCACGGTTAACAAACCAACAGCCATTACAAGTTCACCAACTGAAGCTGTCTACTGTAAAGATGTTCCAGCGACAGCTTTAGCGGTTGTGGCAGATGGCACGGGCACATTGACTTATCAATGGTTTAGCAACACGACCAATAGCACAACAGGTGGTACAGCTATTTCTGGCGAAACTTCAGCGAGCTATACACCAGCAACCGACGTTGTAGGTACACAATACTACTATGTCGTTGTGGGCAGCGACTGTGGTGCAGCGGTTACTTCCGCTGTTGTAGCCATCACGGTTAACAAACCAACAGCCATTACAAGTTCACCAGTTGAAGCTGTCTACTGTAAAGATGCGACAGCAACGGCCTTAACTGTAATTGCAGAAGGTACAGGTACATTAACCTATCAATGGTTTAGCAACACAAGTAATAGCACAACAGGAGGTACAGCTATCTCTGGCGAAACTTCAGCGAGCTATACACCAGCAACCGACGTTGTAGGTACACAATACTACTATGTAGTTGTGGGCAGCGACTGTGGTACAGCGGCCACTTCAGCTGTTGCAGCGATCACGGTTAACAAACCAACAGCCATTACAAGTTCACCAACTGAAGCTGTCTACTGTAAAGATGCGACAGCAACGGCCTTAACTGTAATTGCAGAAGGTACAGGTACATTAACCTATCAATGGTTTAGTAATACAACAAATAGCACAACAGGAGGTACAGCTATTTCTGGCGAAACTTCAGCGAGCTATACACCAGCAACCGACGTTGTCGGTACACAATACTACTATGTAGTTGTGGGCAGCGACTGTGGTGCAGCGGTTACTTCAGCTATTGCAGCGATCACGGTTAACAAACCAACAGCCATTACAAGTTCACCAGCTGAAGCTGTCTACTGTAAAGATGCGGCAGCAACAGCCTTGACCGTAATTGCAGAAGGTACAGGTACATTGACGTATCAATGGTTTAGCAACACAAGTAATAGCACAACAGGAGGTACAGCTATTTCTGGCGCAACTTCAGCGAGCTATACACCAGCAACCGACGTTGTAGGAACACAATACTACTATGTAGTTGTGGGCAGCGACTGTGGTGCAGCGGCTACATCAGCTGTTGCAGCCATCACGGTTAACAAACCAACAGCCATTACAAGTTCACCAGCTGAAGCTGTCTACTGTAAAGATGTTCCAGCTACAGCTTTAGCGGTTGTGGCAGATGGCACGGGTACATTGACCTACCAGTGGTATAGCAATACAACAAATAGCACAACAGGAGGTACAGCTATTTCTGGCGAAACTTCAGCGAGCTATACACCAGCAACCGATGTTGTAGGTACACAATACTACTACGTAGTTGTGGGCAGCGACTGTGGTGCAGCGGTTACTTCCGCTGTTGTAGCGATCACGGTTAACAAACCAACAGCCATTACAAGTTCACCAGCTGAAGCTGTCTACTGTAAAGATGCAACAGAAACGGCCTTAACTGTAATTGCAGAAGGTACAGGTACATTGACCTATCAATGGTTTAGCAACACAAGTAATAGCACAACAGGAGGTACAGCTATTTCTGGCGAAACTTCAGCGAGCTATACACCAGCAACCGACGTTGTAGGTACACAATACTACTATGTAGTTGTGGGCAGCGACTGTGGTGCAGCGGCTACATCAGCTGTTGCAGCCATCACGGTTAACAAACCAACAGCCATTACAAGTTCACCAGCTGATGCTGTGTATTGTAAAGACGCAACAGCAACGGCCTTAACTGTAATTGCCGAAGGTACAGGTACATTGACCTATCAATGGTTTAGCAACACAAGTAATAGCACAACAGGAGGTACAGCTATTTCTGGCGAAACTTCAGCGAGCTATACACCAGCAACCGACGTTGTAGGTACACAATATTATTATGTTATTGTTCAAGGAGACTGTGGCGCAGACGTCCGTTCAACGCCTGTTGCCATAGTCGTGAACAAGCCGACCGTAGTGGTGACTTCACCTTCTAGTGCCATTTACTGTGAAGGTGTAAGTGCCGCTGCGCTATCGGTGATTGCCGATGGTAGAGGTACATTGACTTATCAATGGTATGTAAATACGTCAAACAGTGTACTTGGTGGCGTATTGATAGAAGGAGCTACAGCAGCTACTTATATACCAACGTCAACGAATGCAGGCATTAACTACTATTATGTGAAAGTGACAGGAACATGCGGTGAGACAGTTTCTGATGTCGCTGCTATTCAGATGAATGCAACGCCTCCAGCGCCTGTAACACGTACAATTATGACATATACAGGAGGAGCAGACCTAGCATACGATGCTGTTGCTTTACCTAATCATAGTTTAACCTGGTATACAGACATTCAAGGTAATGGCTCTAGATCAATTAACAACCTTGTTAAAACAAATTTAGTAGGAGAGTTCACCGTTTATGTTTCACAAACGAATAATGAAACGCTTTGTACCAGTCCAATTGTACCGGTGAAAATCATCATTCGTGCCGTTGGTATCACGGTAACCAAATCAGTTGATCGAGAGAACATTGCGAATCCTGAATTACTAACGTATACAATTAAAGTAACCAACACAGGCAATTTTGATCTAACGGATGTGAAAGTCGTTGATGAATTAACCCAAGTCGGTCTTGCTGAAGTGTCTATTACAGCTATCGGAGCACCAGTAGAGTCTCTTAATTCGGATGGAATTTTAGAGGAGCAGGAAGTTTGGACATACAAGTTTACCTATAAGGTCGACCAAGGTCGTATCGATAATGGAAACCCTATTGTGAACACAGTTCGTGTAACAGCAAAAGAAATACCTACTGCTGTAACGGATATTGCTCAAACGACTATTACGCAATCAGCAGGTATTGCTGTCGTTAAACGTCATGGCTTGACTAAAGCAGATGGACAAGCTTGTTATACCTTAAAAGTTGGCGATATCGTTCCTTATCACTTTGCGGTAAGCAATGTCGGTAACGTATCCCTAAGCACCATTGAGCTGACTGATGCCTTAGCTGGAGTAAGTAAGCCTACGTTAATAAGTGGAGATACGAACGGTAATAATAAACTAGATGTGGGTGAAGTTTGGAACTATACGGCTAGTTATAGCGTTCGCCAAGCAGACTTAGATGCTGGTAAAATTAGTAATCAAGCGACAGCAACAGGCGTTAGCCCATTGGGTACGAAGGTCAGCGACCTTTCAGGTGATGCCGCGGGTACAAACAATCCTACTGTATTTACGATTTGTTCGGTTTCCAACCTTGTTATCGAAAAGCTGGCGGATAGAAATGAAGTAACCAAAGTAGGTGAAGAGATTCATTATAAGCTTAAGGTGAAAAATACGGGAAACACGCTATTGAAAGACATCGTTGTTACGGATATCTTATTCAAAGATTGGTCGCGTAAAATCGCAACGCTAGCTCCAAATGAGGAAGTTGTTATCGACTTGGTTTACAAAGTTACTTCAGAAGACTTTAACAAAGGCCAAGTTCGTAATATAGCCCATGTGGAAGGTAAAGATCCGCGTGATGTGCCGACTAAAGTTGAAAGTCCAGAGGTCATCATACCTGTGAAATACATCAATAAACTTCGCGTAGATAAAACGGCGCTTTTAAGTGAGGTAAGTGAGGTTGGTAATGTGATAGATTATGAGATTGTCGTTCGTAATGAGGGTAATCAAGTATTGTACAAAGTCATTGTTACAGATCCATTGACCGGGCTCAACCGTACACTTGAAAAACTTGAAATAGGCGAAGAGGTTAAATTGTCTACAAGTTATAAGGTAACAGCAGAAGATTTCAAAAAGACTGAAATTGAAAACGTTGTTAATGTTACGGGTAAAAATCCACAAGGTGTAGATGTTACGGGTACGGACAATGCTATTGTAAAAATTGTTCCGAATCCGTTCAAAATACCTAATGTTTTCACACCAAATGGTGATGGTATAAATGATCGATTTGAGCTGATTGGTGTTGAACGCTTTGATCATATCGAAATCATTGTGATAAACAGATGGGGTAATGAAGTTTATAAAAACGAACGCTACCAAAATAATTGGACAGGAGAGGGCCTTAACAACGGGACGTACTACTACATTATTCATACGGTAAACGGTGGAGAAAGAACACAGTACAAAGGCTGGGTATTGATTAAGAAATAAGATTAATGAAAATGTTAAAATCGATTCTTATGAGTAAGGGTATCAAAATTGGGATGTTACTGATGTTAGCAGTTAACTGGTGCTATGGACAGCAAAGTATTCAGTTCTCACAGTACATATTTAATAGCCTTAGTGTCAATCCAGCTTACGCTGGATATAAAGAGGAGTGGTTTGGCCAGTTAGGCTTACGTAGCCAGTGGACAGGATGGGATGGAGCGCCTAAAACCGGACAGCTCTCTGTTGATGGGGTTATAGACCCTGTCAGCAGACGTCATGGCGTGGGTCTTCAGCTGACGAGTGATAAGCTGGGTGCACAATCGGCAACTTCCATTTATGGTAATTATGCCTTACGTCTGCAGCTGGATCATGAAGATACGAAACGTCTTAGTTTAGGCGTAGCGGCAGGTGTTACAACCTATGGATTGGACGGTGATAAGCTAGACCCCAATGACCCTACAGATCCAAATATTCCGGTCGGTAAAATGTCGAAATGGAAGCCTGATATTCGATTAGGCGTTTATTATGCAAGCCCTAAATGGTATGTCGGTGTTTCGGTACAGGATTTCTTCTCGAAGAATAAGGAAAATGAAGATTACGTATTTGATAAGCTCGCTACAGAAAGTTTATATCGTAATATTAACGGCTACTTTATGGCAGGAGCACTTTTGAACTTAAGTTCAGAGCTTGCTTTGCGTCCTAGTTTACTCGTTAAGGATGACTTTAAGGGGCCTACCTCTTTAGACTTAAATGCGATGTTTATTTTCCATGATCGTTTATGGATAGGTGGTGGCTACCGAACACGCAGTAGAGTCTTTAATCGTGATTATTCCGATCAATCGGCGGCAAAGCTAAGCTCTCGGAATGCCGCTGTAGCTATTGCACAATTGTACATTACGCCGCGGTTCCGTATTGGCTATTCGTATGACGTAATGCTTAATAAAATGAGCGGCAATCAAAATGGAAGTCATGAGGTTACCCTAGGAGTCACTTTTGGTAAGCCTGTGGTTAAATTGTTAAGTCCTAGATATTTTTAATTGTCTAAGCCCAAAATCGTTACATTATGAAAAAAATATTTTTTGTTAGATGGGAAACGTTACTACTGTCGATGCTATTCTTGACAATTACGCTCAACATTTATGGACAAGAACAACCTGATATTCGTTTTCGTGCTAAACAGTACTTTTTGTTAGGTGAATATGCACGCTCTGCAGCATTATATAAAAAGTTGGTAGACACCAAAAAGGTGAAAACCGAAGACTTGGAAAATATAGCCGCTTGCTATTTACACATCAATGAATATGAGCAAGCTGAGAATTGGTATGCCAGAGCTCTACAGCAGAAGGATCATTCGCCGCAAAGTAGTTGGAATTATGCTCAATCTTTAAAGCAGAATGGTAAATATGATGTAGCGAAAAAGGAATTTGAGCAGTACAAAAATAAGTATGGAAATTCGAAACAGCTAGAAAACGAGATTGCTGGGGCCGACTCCGCTATTGTATGGATGGCTAATCCACAAAAGATTGATATAAAAAATGAATTAGCTATAAATACAGGGACGGCTCAATTTTCTGTAACGCCTTGGAAAGGAAACAAAGTGTTGTTTGCCGGAGAGTCAGAGGCAGCAGGTGAGAAGGTTAGTGGTATGACGGGTAGAGCATTTATTAAGGTGCACAGTGCAAATAAAATAAACAATAGCCTACAGCTCGGGGAAGCCGAGCTTCTATCTGCCGATATTAATAGTGGTGCTTATCATGTTGGACCAGTCGCTGTTGACCCTTCGGGTGATGTCTTTTACGTTACACAAACCTATCCTGGAAAAGGCACGGAAAAATTTTATCAGGAAGGCTTACGTTTCAAAAAACATAATCTGGAATTAATTATCTATACCCGTAATGGCGATAGTTGGACATCTAAGGCTTTTCCCTATAACGATGTAAAGAACTATTCTGTTGGCCATGCCACTATTAGTCCTGATGGTAAGACCCTGTATTTCGCTTCCGATATGCCTGGAGGATTAGGAGGAGTGGATATTTGGTTTAGTGAGCTAAATGCAGATGGCACCTGGGGAAAGCCTCAAAACTTAGGTGATGCTGTTAATTCATCAGGCGATGAGCTATTTCCTGTAGTACAAGGTGATATACTTTATTATTCGAGTAATGGGTTTCCAGGGATGGGAGGACTCGATATATATGCTGTTAAAGGTGAGCGTACAAACTTTACGGGACGTAAAAATCTTAAGTATCCCATAAATACGGCATCCGATGACTTTAGTTATGTACTCATCACTGCAGATGGCAAAGATAAAAAAGGGTATTTGTCGTCGAACCGTGCTGGTGGGTTAGGTAATGATGATATCTACTCTTTCACGTACTACAATGCACCGCATAAGATTAGGTTGATAGGAACCACCTTAAATAAAAAAACGGAGAATGTGCTTCCTGAAGCTACCGTTTACCTATTTGATAATGATAATGTCTTGATAACGAAGAATCAGTCTGACGCTAAAGGAGGATTTAGCTTTGAGATTACGGAAGATAAGGCCTATAATGTACGCGCGGAAAAAAACGGTTATCATGAAGACTTAGTTTCTGTACAGGCAGTACATGCCACTAAAGATACGACGGTTTCAGTTGTCTTACGTTTGGAGCCTGTGGTAGCTGTTGGCGACAAGTTTGTATTGGAAGATATCTATTATGATTTTGATAAATCAAATATCAGGAAGGATGCATCCTTGGTTTTAAACAGGCTTGTAAGGACTCTGCGTGATAATCCAACGCTAAAAATCGAACTATCTAGCCATACTGATAGCAGGGGCGATGACCGTTACAATGATAAACTATCGCAGCGTAGAGCACAAAGTGCTGTAGATTATTTGGTGGAGCAAGGAATTGATAGAAATCGTTTAGTTGCGAAAGGTTATGGAGAGAGAAGGCTAGTTAATAGATGTTCCAATGGGGTATCTTGTTCAGCAGCAGAGCATCAAGCAAATCGACGGACAGAAATTGAGATTTTAGCGTATTAGAGTGCCGTAGAGCAATGTCTACAAATTCTCAAACAGTAAAATAATTACTAATGAATTGTTTTACATTAGTTAATTGAGTGATAAAATAACTGCCATATAATGAGTGTTATAACATGGTTATTTGTAGTTAAAATATAATTCATATGCCCGAGAAGATATCAAAACTGTTGTTCGATTGCGTATCGCAATTTGGGGAACACAATTACATGGCTTTAGCCGCGGCAAGAGATAAAAGTATCGATTATATTAATCATACTGTTGGCCAATTTGATGATATACTGCTATTGAATTTGAGTAGTATAAAGCTTCCTGATAGTTTTAACCTGTTGTGGGTTCATTACTTTACAGTTATCTTGCTGTTTGTTAGTAATGTCTCCTTACTACTCCTGTTTTATGTCCTTTTTAAGCGAAACCGTAAAAAGGGAAATACCTTGAATAGTAGAGCTACAGATGTATCTAGTGGTCTAAACTTTGATAACGGTCGTAATTTTGATGTTCAAGCTTTAGGGCATGATCATTCCCTAATGCATTTTGATTATGACAGTTTGAATGTACTCGAGAATCGCAAACATTTGATGTTACAAATGAATCTGCGTGCAGATGATAAGTGGGAGATGTTTCAAAAGTGGTTCAATGAGTTATTCCCGAATTTCTATCTTAATCTTCAAAATCGATTTCCAGGATTAACACCTAGCGATTATAGGTTACTCTCGTTGATGAAGCTGAATCTGAAAAATAAAGATATGGCTTTACGGCTTGGAATTTCTATTGAAGGGGTAAAGAAATCGAAACAACGTTTACGTAAAAAGTTAAACCTTGATCTCGATACTGTACTGGAGGGAGAACCAGTATCTTAAATATGTATTTTTTATTGTCCCACTTACGTGAGGGACAATAAGCTTTAATTGTTTTGACACAGCAGTCACTACGTATCGTTAGTTTCTGCTGTGTTTTTTTATAGGCTATTTACACCATTTAATAGACCTTTTATAAGTAACATGTTCTTTGTGAGCCCTTCTCGTTTGCTTCGTTAAGCAATTATTTTCCCCGTATTTATTTTTTGAAAATACTTGCTAAGGTTTTTACTCATTATTCGTTTTAATAGTAATAACCCAAATAACCAATATATACTTAATGAAAACCACGCAAGAAGTTGCCACGCTTATTAAGAAATATATAGATGGAGATAGTACAGTAGAAGAAGTTGAATCGTTGATGCGATGGGCACAAGAAAAGCCTGAACACGAGGTTTTCCTTACCAATTTGCTTAAAAGCGACGATATCTATGCTGATGCTATTGACTATATATCTCTCAAAGAGGAAAAAGATGATGTTTGGCTTGAAGGATTTGAAGAAAGCATAATACAGCGTATTCAACCTCGGATAAAACAACGTACAATAAAACATTTAACATGGATTGTTGGCGCTGCAGCCGCTATGCTACTAACTTTCTTCTCCTATCTGTATTTTTCTAAGGACATGCCAATGTATGGTGATGAGTCATGTGATTTGGCTGAAGTCGTAGCTGGCACAACTAAAGCGGAGCTTATTCTTCCTGATGGACAGCGTATTACACTACGTGATGATAAAGAATGGATCGCTATGGGGGAGTCCCTAAAATATAGCGATGGTAGTCCTGTGCTTGCTGAAGATACAGAAATGTTAGCTAAACAGCTCATAACGATAGAGGTGCCGAGAGGTGGTCGCTATAAAATTATGCTTCCTGATGGGAGTAAAGTATGGCTGAATTCTATGTCCAAACTCGTTCATCCTTTTCGCTTTGCAATTGATAAAAGAGAAGTTACCCTAGAGGGGGAAGCCTATTTTGAGATTGCACAACTTTCTGTCGCTGGAAAACGTGTTCCTTTTACCGTAAATACCGATAAACAAAGTATAGAGGTTACTGGTACAGCATTTAACGTTTCAGCATATGCTGAAAATGCAGCTACGGTGACAACACTTGTCCATGGTTCTGTAGATATTTATGCGGGTAGTCAGCGACTTTCTTTAAAGCCTAGCCAACAGGGAATAGCAACAGCCAAAGGAGTCAGTAAGCGAGAGGTTGATGTCGCTAAATTTATCGCATGGAAGGATAATAAGTTTCTTTTTGACGAAACGTCTTTGATAGAAGTAATGAGAGAGATTAGCCGCTGGTATGACATTGATGTTAGTTTTGAGGGAGAGGCTCGTTCAACATATTTATATGGCGAAATTGGGATGGATAAAAATTTAGTTGAAGTGCTTCGTTTGCTAGAGAAGAGTGGTGTAAAGTTTAAGTCTATCAAACGGGACTCCCGTCAACGATTGATCGTATTACCTTAATTATAAAACTATAAACAATAAATTATGATAACAATGAAAAGACCAAAGCCTACTTAGTATTTCTTTGTCCATAAAAAAAACCGAACAGATGTCGCGCAACACTGTCCGGCTATTTTTTGGATATACAAAGAACAATGTGATAATGAACTTTTTATGAACCTGTAATCCTAATTGTACAAAAATATGATTTTTCTACAAAGAATTTATTATGGCGGAAAAACTGCCAATCCTAAATCCAAAAATTGGGCCTTAAAAATGAAACTAACCTTTCTATTTACTGCCCTTAGCATATTGAAGCTCTCTGCAACAAGTTTTGCACAGAACGTATCGGTTAAGGCCAGTAACACTCCACTCATTTCAGTAATGAAAAATTTGCAGCAGCAAAGTGGGATTCCTTTTCTACTAAACGGAAAAGATATTGCCAATACGACAATAAATGTCGATTTGAAGAATGTCAGTTTAGAGAAAGCATTAAATACAATTTTTGCTAATAAAGCTATTTCTTGGGAAGTAAGTGATGGTACCATCGTTTTACAAAAAGCGGAACGTACAAACGTAGCGGTAAATACTTCCAACAAAGCGGACGACAAGAAAGCTCAAGAGCGTAGTATCCGTGGTAAAGTAACCGATGAGAATGGTAATCCATTAGTCGGTGTATCTGTACAGTTGAGGGGAACAGGTACGGGAACAACAACAGATGGTCAAGGGAATTATGTGCTTGTTATTAACAACCAACAAGGCGTTATACAGTTTTCCAATGTTGGCTTTTTAATGCAATCCGTAACCGTTGCAAACCAGCAAATTATCAATGTTACATTGAAGGCTAATGCAGATGATTTAGACGAAGTCGTGGTTATCGGTTATGGTACACAGAAGAAAAAATTAAGTACAGGAGCAACGATTCAAGTAAAAGGAGAAGATCTAGAGAAATTAAGTACACCTAGTATTTTGGAAGCTTTACAGAGTAAAACTCCAGGTGTTCAAATCGTTCAAAATTCAGGAATGCCCGGCGAAAGCTTTAAGGTAACTATTCGTGGATTGGGAACTATTAACAATTCCAATCCTTTATATGTAATTGATGGTATTCCTGGTGGTGATATTAATATGCTGAATCCGTCCGATATTGAAAGTATTGATATTCTTAAAGATGCAGCTTCGGCAGCTATTTATGGATCTCGTGCGGCAAATGGTGTCGTATTAATTACGACCAAGCAAGGGAAATCAGGAAGGACTGTCGTTAATATTGATAGCTATTTAGGCTGGCAGAATGCCTACAAAATGCCTTCTTTATTGAATGCTAAGGAGTATATGACTATCCAAGATGAACGTAAGTTTAATGAAGGTAGCGAGCTCTATGATTGGGCAAATTTAATTCCAAAGCAGTATCAACAGATTATGGATGGTACTTGGAATGGAACAGATTGGCTACGGGAAATTTTAAACAAAAATGCCATATTAAGTAATACATCTGTTAACTTGATGGGCGGTAATGATTTATCTAAGTTTTCCCTTGGTTATTCCATTTCAAATCGTGAAGGTATTTTCGGAAAGCCTGTTGAACCTAATAACGAGCGTCATACTTTTCGTATTAACTCAGAACATATCCTTTTAAAGAATGATGATTTTACAATCATTAAGTTTGGTGAAAATCTAAACTATTCCTTTAATAAAAAATCGGGTATTGGAATTGGTAATTTGTATTGGAATGATATTCATAACATGTTGGTTGGCAATCCACTTTTGCCTGCTTATAATGAGCAGGGGGGCTTCTATGACTTCGCTAGTAAAGAAGCCGATAAATGGGGATTTGATGGTACTGCGGTGAATCCTATGGCTGATATGACATACCGCCGTGGACAGAATTTAAGTAAAAGTCATGGACTATCTGCTAACGCTTATTTAGAGGTACAACCTATTAAAAACTTAATATTCAAATCTAACTTTGGTTACCGTTTGAGTGCTTCATCTTACCGTTCATACATACCGGTATTTAAATTGTCTACAACTTCTGAAAATCCAATAGATGATATCTCTCAAAGCCAAAGTTTAGGCCATAATTGGGTTTTGGAAAATACATTAAGTTATAAATTCACACTTGGACAGGATCATCAATTGGATTTTGTTGCAGGACAATCTTTAGAAAAATGGGGCATGGGAGAAAATGTAGGAGCTAGCTCTTCAAATTCTACCTTTCCAAATCAATGGGATAAAGCATGGGTCGGTAACGGTCAGCTTATTGAAGGATTTCCTGTTTCTGGCGGTAAGTGGGGTGACGGTTCTTTAGCATCTTTCTTTGGACGTGCTAACTACAACTATAAGGAAACGTATATGGCTTCCTTCACGATGCGTGCCGATGGTTCATCCAATTTTGCTAAAGGCAATCGTTGGGGTTATTTCCCTTCAGCATCGGTTGGTTGGGTCGTGACCAATGAAGAGTTTATGAATAACACAAAACCTTGGTTAGACTTCTTCAAAGTTAGAGCTAGCTGGGGACAGAATGGAAACGCTAGTATTCCAAACTTCCAATACCTCTCGACTGTTGCTATAGACAACCGTAATGGTTATTATTTTGGAAATAACAAAGAAACATTAATCAAGGGCGCATATCCAGATATTTTGTCAAACCCAAATGTTAAATGGGAAACTTCGGAGCAGATTAATATTGGATTTGACTCTAGGTTCGCTAATAATCGATTGGCTGTAGTGTTCGATTGGTATAAAAAATCTACTATCGATTGGTTGGTTAGAGCTCCTATTATGGCGACTGTTGGTACAGGAGCTCCATTTATTAATGGTGGAGATGTGAACAATACGGGTGTCGAGTTGGCTTTCAATTGGAATGATAATGTAGGTGATTTCCGTTATGGAATAGGTGTCAATGGTGCATACAATAAAAATAAAGTAGTCCGTATTGATAATAGAGAAGGTATTATCTATGGTGAGGAAAATGTATTGAGTCAAAGTACAAAAAATATGTATCGTGCACAGGTAGGCTATCCTATTGGTTACTTCTATGGCTATAAAACAGCAGGTATCTTCCAAAACCAAGCTGAAATTGAAGCGCTCCGAGCTTCAGGACATGGTGTTTTACCTAATGCCCAACCTGGTGATGTAATTTTTGTTGATAGCAATCGTGATGGTAGTATTACCGATGACGACAAAGGGATGATTGGAAACCCGCATCCTGATTTTACCGGTGGTTTAAATCTTACTTTTGGCTACAAGGGATTTGATTTAGCGATTACAGCTATTGGTTCTTTCGGGCATCAAATTGCTAAGTCATACCGCTCATTCGCTGATTTACCTCTGCAAAATTATACAACTGAAGTATTCCAGCGTTGGCATGGAGAGGGAACATCAAATAGATACCCTAGAATAACAGGCGGAGCACATTCTAACTACATGAATATTTCTGATATCTATGTTGAGAATGCTGACTTTGTAAAACTTCAAAATATCACCTTAGGTTACGATTTTAAATCTTTATGGAAAAAATCGCCATTCAGTCAAGGACGTATTTATGCGACGGTTCAAAACTTGTACACTTTCACGAATTATAGCGGTATGGATCCAGAAATTGGTTATGGTGATTCTCAATCTTGGGTGTCTGGTATTGATGTGGGCTTTTACCCACAACCACGTACGTTTATGCTTGGTGTAAACCTTAAATTTTAATTTCGAAGACATGAAAAAGACATTATTAATACTTTTAGCTGCCGGAATGCTATCTTCTTGTGATAAATTCTTGGATTCAGAAAGCTACGATAAAAAGAATACTTCCAATTTCCCTGTAGATGTTGCTGACGCCAATGTGATGCTTGTAGGAACCTATAATGCATTAAGTCGCGCAATTAGTCTCGTTGAGTCATCACCATTTTACATGGCAGAATTAGCTTCTGATGATAGGTTCGGTGGCGGTGGTGAGAACAACCGTGATATGCAAGGGTTAGATAGGTTTATGAATACAGAGCCAAATCGCTTTTTACCTTTTTGGAGTGCACGATACACCGGTATATTTCGGGCTAATTCAGCACTTGAAACGTTAGATCAAGTAAAGGGGTGGGCAAATGAAGCACAGAAAAACCAAGTATTTGGTGAAGTGTATTTTTTACGTGCGTTATTTTATTTCGAGTTATCACAGATGTTTGGTGAAGTACCGTTGATTACAACATCATTGGTAACTAATGTACCTCGTGCATCAGCTGATCAAACCTATGGACAGATTGCTTCAGATCTGATGAAAGCTATTGAGCTTATGCCTTCGACGCCGTATAGCCAGGTCGTGTCTGGACACGCTACTAAGTGGGCGGCACAAGCATTATTAGCACGTGTATTTTTATTCTATACGGGTTATTATCAGAAAGCAGATTTACCGTTGGCAGAAGGAGGGGCTTTATCCAAAGCTGCTGTTATTCAGCAGTTAGAAAATGGAATCCAAAATTCAGGGCATGACCTAGTACCCGACTTTAGAAATCTATGGCCGTATACAAATACGTTTACTGCTAAGGATTATGATTATGTAAAACAAAATAACCTCAAATGGGTAGGTGACGGAAATATGGAGACCGTATTTGCGGTGAAATTCGGAAATTTAGTAGACTGGAATTCTGCATATCAACAAGGATTTTCTAATCAGTATAATCTACATTTTGGCTTACGTGCGGGAAATGGGGTTGAAAACACATTCCCATTTGGACAAGGTTGGGGAGCTGGCCCTGTGAATAGTAACCTATGGAAAGAGTGGGCAGCAGCAGAACCAACGGATATACGTCGAGCAGCTTCTATTCTTAATGTTGATACTGATTTGGATACTTATGAGTATGGTGCTGATACGCAGATGGAGGAAACAGGGTTGTGGCAGAAAAAGTACATCGCGATAACAGCATATGATGCTGCAGGAAAATTTGTTCCTTCTTATGCTATTTTAAAGGACGGTGCATTGGCAGACTATCAACTGTCACATAATCAGGATTTAGTGGTTATTCGCTTTTCAGATGTATTGTTAATGCATGCGGAATTAAAAGAAGATGCTACAAATCTAAATCGAGTGCGTTTACGTGCGAATCTACAACCTGTAAGTTACTCTTTAGCTGCTTTGAAGAAAGAGCGTAGATGGGAATTGGCTTTTGAAGGGCAACGCTACTTTGATTTGATGCGTTGGCATGATGCGGCTACAGAACTAGCAAAGCAAGAAGGGGTGAGCATAAAGAATAAAGGAATAGATACGCAGATGAAGGCTTTCGGTGGTGGCTATAAGGCCCGGTATGAAGCAACAGGTGGTTTTTGGCCTTTACCTTCCTCAGAGATAGCTTTATCGGATGGTGTATTGACACAAAATAAGGGTTGGGGCACTTCCGCTGCCGAATTCCCTGGATGGTAACGTTTTTAATTTTATAGCTATGAATCATTTTTTTAAATATATATGTTGCTTAAGTTCAGTTCTGGTGCTTTTTTCTTGCGATCCAATTGAGAAAAGATTAGATATAGGCTCGGAAATTACAGCAAATGAGTTGAACATTACAGCTGTTCCATTAATGGTAAATGGAAAAAGAAGTAATAAAATTATCGTTAATAACGACAGTCCTGTATTATCATCTTGGGATTTTGGTACTGGTACAACACAAAAAAAGACAGACACCGTGTTGATGGTCGTTGCAGGTGAGAATGAAATTATCTTTACGGGATTAAATCCTTTAGGAACCAAGGTTTCTAAAACTTTAACCTTTATAGTTGATGAGTTAACCTTTCCTGTTCCGCCTGAATGGGCTTTCTTAACCGATGGAAAGGAGAAAACTTGGAAATGGGATGAAACGAAACCCGCAGTTTGGGGTAATGGAGGTTACTTGATTAATGTAACACCTGCATGGTGGGCGGTTAAAGAAGCCGAAATGAATGCGCAAGAAGCAGGAGAGGGAGTAGGATCTAAAATGGTATTAGCATTGAGAGGCGCTAAATTAGAGAAAATTAGATCAACCGGTGAAAAACTAATCGGTTCATTTTCTTTTGATATGAGCCAGGTTGTGAAATCTGATGATGGTAAAATTTGGTCTTATGGTAAGTTTAAAACTAAAGGCACAACAGTGCTTGTAGGGAAATCTCCAGAGGAAGGAAATTCGCCTATCTACGAATTTGATATTATGACAATTAATGATAAAGAATTGGTTTTAGCTTATGCGCCAGCGGGAGCAGCTATTTGGGCGACAACCTATTATTGGGTGTTCCGAGCAGTAGAATAGTATTTTATTTGTATTAGTTTTAGAAGAGGGGCATTACGCCCCTCTTCTTTTTTGCGTAAACGCTATAGGAGTTGATGCTACAAAAACTTGTTAAATCATTTCTGTTTTTGCTATTTATATGTTAACTTTAATTTAACCAAGGAAGCCACGTGCTTCAACCATTATGATGAACAATGCGGATCAGCAAGTAGTATACTTACAAGACGGGCGAGAGTCTGCTATGAGCTTCTTTATTAAAGAGTTCAGCCAGCCTTTGCTTTTCTTTGCATGGAAAATTGTGAAGGACAAAAGTGTTGCTGAGGAGCTTGTCTCTGATGCTTTTGTCAAGCTGTGGGAGCGCCGCTCAAATTTCTCTTCATCCGATAGTATTAAATCCTTTTTGTTCTTGGTTACCCGTAATGCAGGATTGGATGTGCTCAAGCAAAAACGTAATAGATTTCAACATGACGATTCTTTACTCCTTGATTTAGAGAGTGAAGACCCTGATATGTTAACGAAGATAATATATATTGAGCTCATAGAGCAAATTGCCGCTGAGGTGGAAAAATTACCGAACAAACAAAGGCAGGTGGTGCAACTCTCGATTATGGAGGGTAAAGATAATGAAGAAATTTGCTCGGAACTTGGTACTAGCCTAAGTACCGTTTACTTTGCACGCTCTAAAGCTATATCTACCTTGAAACAAGTATTCAAACGCAAGAATATATCCTATAAATTGTTAATTATCAGTTTTATTAGCTCCGTCATGTACTATACATCCCTCGTGTAGACTTCTTATTAGATGGTCTGTGTATGAAAAAAAAGCTTTATTTTGTGCTGATTATAGAGAAAATAGGGATTTATGAATTATTTTGAGGCACTTACTATTCTATTAAGTGAAGAGCAAGCTTACGACAAGCAACAACACGAAACTTTACTGTTTAAGAGTAGCCTTCAAGAGCGAAAGGAGCAAGGGGTAACATGGTTCCCAATTGCAATTACGCAAAGTGAGCTTGGTCGTGGCGACTATTTAACAATCACGGTAAGTAAAACCAATAATCTCGCAGAAGGTCATAAATTCCGCTTTGGAATGCCTGTTTCTTTATTTTCAAATCATGACGCCAACGAAGACCGTGTAAATGGTATTATATCTTATGTTAGCCGAGATACGATGCGTATCTCCTTTAAGTTTGATGAGCTACCCGATTGGAGCCGAAGAGGGAAATTAGGTGTCGATCTCCTGTTTGATGAAAATTCCTATAAAGAAATGCAAGATGCCTTGGTAGAAGCCGAGAAGCTTCGTGCCGATAAAACGCATGGCGAGTTTGTTCGACAATTAATAGGAGAGTCTCCTCTTCGTGAACATGTAGCTTCAGCCACAAGTTCATATAACAATGCTCATCTTAATGCGAGTCAAAATTTAGCGATACAGCAGGTATTAGCGGCAAATCCACTAACGATTCTTCATGGCCCTCCCGGGACGGGTAAAACAACAACTTTGGTCCATGCCGTAAAAGCATTAGTCAAACAAGATAATGAGCAGATTTTATTGGTAGCACCTAGTAATACCGCTGTCGATTTACTGACGGAGCGACTGTCTAATCAAGGTATTGATGTCGTTCGTATTGGAAATCCAGTGAAAGTATCGGCACACCTACAAGAGCTAACGCTAGATGCTAAGGTTGAAAATCACCAGGCAAATAAAGAGTCCAAAACATTAGCGAAGCAGGCCCGTGCTTATATGGATATGGCTCAAAAATATAAACGTAGTTTTGGTAGGTCTGAACGCGAGCAGCGAAAGGCCTTGATGGAAGAGTCACGTAAAATACGGAAGGAGATTGATAAAATCCAAGATTATGTCGTTGAAGATGTGCTTAGTAAGGCCGCAGTAATTACGGCTACTTTGGTGGGGGCAAACCAACATACTATTCGCAATCGCCATTATCAAACCCTTATCATCGATGAGGCAGCGCAGGCTTTAGAACCTGCTTGTTGGATTCCTTTGCTGAAGGCCAATCGTGTGGTACTCGCTGGCGACCATTGCCAACTTCCTCCGACTGTTAAAGCGACTTCGAAAGCAGGGCAAGGTCTTTATGTTACCCTGTTTGAGAAATTAGTAAACAACTACCCATCTGCAGTTTCCTTGCTGAATGTGCAGTATCGTATGAACAGCCAAATTATGAAATATCCGTCCGATGTTCTGTATAAGGGAGCTTTGCAGGCGGCTCCAGCCGTTGCCGACTGGTCATTGCCTCAAGATAATAGCCCGATTATATTTATCGATACGGCCGGAGCTGGTTTTGAAGAAACACAAATTGATAACGGTACTTTTAATGGTGGTGAAGCCTATTTTCTACGTCAGCACCTAAGTAGTATGGTTCAAGATTTAGCCATTTCGTCCGCAAATGGCGATACTGAATTTCCAAGTATTGGCGTGGTAGCACCCTACAGAAAACAAGCAGGTTTCTTAAAAGAGATTATTGCCGAGGACGACTCCTTAAAGCCTTATGAAAAGTCGCTGCAAATTCATACAATTGATAGTTTTCAAGGACAAGAGAAAGATATCATCTATATTAGTCTAACCCGTAGTAATGGCCAACAGCAAATAGGCTTTCTATCGGATATACGACGCATGAATGTTGCGATGACACGTGCTAAGAAAAAGCTAGTTGTAATTGGAGATAGCAGTACAATAGGTCAGCATCCTTTTTATAAAGGTTTGCTCGATTATGTGACTTCTTTAGACGCCTACCATAGCGTGTGGGAGTGGGATATCACAGGGTTTGATGCTTAAAACTTTGTTTTAAGTGCAAAGGAATGTAAGCTTGATGTGTAGCGCTAGTTGGGGCTAATCCTTATTTTATGGCGTATTGTTTTTCCGGCAAGTACTTCCAATAGCGTTTAGGTACATGCTGAATATGTAGTTTTAAGTTTTTCCGTGCTTCAATATTTGTACTTTGGAAGTAGCTCTGCCACAGGTTTTCATATTTCTTTTCCTTCGCGTCCAGGTCTGTTACCGCTGATGTTGTTTGCAACATACCGACCTGAGGTAGGGTTAATTTTACTTCAGTTACAGTTTTTAAATCGTAGTAAATTCCATATTTACGTATATCATCGTAGATTAACCAAGGTTGGTCGGCATACCTATTTCTGAAGAAAGGAATAATTAGCGGCAGCACATTGAAATCCGGATTTACAACGGCTAAATACATGCCGTCTGCACTTTTCTGAAAACGTACAAAAGCCTTCATACGGTGACGTTCTCTATTTATCTTTTTTAGGGTTTGCTTAAATTTTAAAACCCGATCATCCCCATAGTTCTGTAAAAAAGCTGCATTACCCTTAAAAACTTCAATAATAAGGGTGAAGATAATGGAGTTTATCTCGGGATCCTCAGCAAGGTAAGCACGCCAGAAATCTAATACTTCATCAACGGAGAGGTACTTTGATAGTCCTTTTTGAACACGCTGATACTTCTCGACATCGCTGTATATCGAGTGTGTAGTTTCAAATAGGCCATTTTGAAATGTGCTTTCACACGAAATGTTTACGTTAAATTCTTTACGCTCAAAGGCTGTGAATACTGCCGTTAACAAGCCTTGGTAGCTGCCATCAAAGATATACGTCATATTAGAAAAGACTTAATTGTGGTGCAGCTAAAACTTTGGACGTGCTATTGGATACAATAGTTTTGCGTAACTGATCCATGGCCATGAACCCCAAAGGGATAATGGAGTCAGCGCATAGCATAAAGTGTTTAGCCCTATTGAATGCGATACCCATTTTTTTAACTTGATGCTCTCGAAGTTTACCAAACTTTCGTGCTTGAATTATTTTCATAGCTGACTGTCTTCCGACACCAGGGATACGGATTATGGTCCAATAATCGGCCGTATTTATATCTACAGGGAAGTTTTGCGGATTGCGTAAGGCCCAGCTGAGTTTCGGGTCGATTTCTAAATCTAGCTGTTGAAATGAGGTGTTTAAGATCTCATTAATCTGAAAGCCATAGAATCTTAAGAGCCAGTCTGTTTGGTAAAGTCGATTTTCACGCACCAGCGGTGGTCTGCTACCAATTTGTGGCAATAAAGAATTGTCATTCGATATAGGTACATACCCGGAATAATACACCCGCTTGAGGTTATAGTTTTTGTAGAAATCATTAGCTACGCTCATGATTTCAAAATCATTTTCGGGAGTGGCGCCAATAACCATTTGCGTACTTTGACCAGCAGGAACAAAGGTAGGCGTGTGCTTTATCAATTTTTTCTCCTCTTTATATTGGATTAATTTACTGTTGACGAATGCTAGAGGTTTCTTCACAGAATCGTGGTCTTTTTCCGGAGCCATGAGCTTTAGTCCCATTTCTGTTGGCAGTTCTAGATTTATACTCATACGATCCACATAAAGCCCTGCTTCTTGAATTAAGTCTTCACTAGCACCAGGGATTGTTTTAAGGTGGATATAGCCATTATAACGTTCTTCGGTACGTAGCTTCTTGACGATGCGCAGCAGTCTTTCCATGGTGTAGTCTGCACTTTTGAAGATACCAGAACTTAAAAATAAACCTTCAATATAATTCCGTCTATAGAAGTTCATGGTTAATTCTACGACCTCCTCAACGGTGAAGGCGGCGCGCTTTACATCATTTGTGCGTCTACTAACACAAAAGGCGCAGTCGTAAATACAATGATTGGTTAATAATATTTTTAGTAAAGATACGCAGCGACCATCCTCTGTGTAGGAGTGACAAATACCAGAGTAAGAAGCATCACCAATGCCTCCCGTATTTTTTCGCTTTGACCCTGATGAGCTACAACTTACATCATATTTTGCTGCGTCAGCAAGGATCCGTAGTTTTTCTTCCAATCGTTCCATATGTCCGTCTTTGAAACAAAATTACTAAAATATTTAGTAATTAGTTAATTTGTTTAAAAAATATACGAATAGGATAGGCTGCCATCCGTAGCAAAGAGGATTCATAAATAAAAGAAGCGTAGATAGGCGAGAGGCTTTGTGAAATATTATTTGGGCTATAACTTTCTATGTTCTAGTAGGCCTGTTGTCTATTGACTTCAATAAGAAGGCTACGCGATTCGGTACGGAACGTTTTGGTACTTCTATCAAATTGTAACCTAATTCACGGTACACGTTGGCTATCTGCAGGTAAGTCATAACGGCTTCTTCGAAAGATTGCTTTCTTTGTGCGTCATTTTCATAGATGGCTAACCATGGCGGCGTTATAAACACCTTTTTGCTATAGCGATATCGTTTTGCAGCTTGCCAATAGGCGGCTGGAACGGAAAGGTTGCACACCTTTAAATAACCAATGCAGTCGGGTAATCCACGATCAAAGAAACAGATTTCTCCATGCGCGAGGGCCTTTTCATAATCTATTAGAGCTTGTTCAAACATAGCTTGCGCGAAGTCTACAGGTGTTATCCATGGTAATTTGTGGCCTCCTTGAGCTTCTTGTTCTTTTATGATGGCTCGTCCCGATTCAGGAATGCATTCATAATGTAGCTTGCTTAAACTTTCTATAAGTGATGTTTTGCCCATACCAGGGCCACCAGTTAATACAATAGCATTGTTATTTTCTATTATTTTCATTACTGTCTTTTGTTTGTGTGTCAGTCGATTTATGGGAAATATTTGAGGTTTTAATCAAGCTCTTGGGAAGAGCCGGGAATAGGTATAGTTTACTTTCAACTACTAAAATAGGATCATACGGAATTCTTGGGGGGCATCTTTTTTTAAGCATACAATTTCATTACGCGGTATAAGAAGAACTTCGTGTCTCTAACACCTCTGAATATTGCTCTGAAAGCTTTCAGCTTAGCATTAAAAGACTCCGCGGCAGCATTTGTACTCCTATTATCAAAGTAATGAAGGATATTTGGGTGATGTGCA
Source organism: Sphingobacterium sp. MYb382 (assembly GCF_037572665.1). Lineage (NCBI taxonomy): Bacteria > Pseudomonadati > Bacteroidota > Sphingobacteriia > Sphingobacteriales > Sphingobacteriaceae > Sphingobacterium > Sphingobacterium sp. MYb382. The sequence goes on along the minus strand of NZ_JBBGZT010000025.1, from coordinate 243 downwards.
GCAATAGACCTTGCTACACTTTCAAAAGATTCTATCCCTGCATTCTCGGCTTGATGATGCCATAGCGCGAGTTTGGTTAACGCACCTTCTTTAGGATCAAGTTGAATTCTTGGGGGGCATCTTTTTTTAAGCATACAATTTCATTACGCGGTATAAGAAGAACTTCGTGTCTCTAACACCTCTGAATATTGCTCTGAAAGCTTTCAGCTTAGCATTAAAAGACTCCGCGGCAGCATTTGTACT